>CAMGET010000335.1 GCA_946055175.1 uncultured Roseburia sp. | reverse complement strand
AGCGCTCTTTAACACCTTAAAGAACGTTTCCTGTGTTATCTCTTCCGCAAGTATTTCATCTTGGCACAATTTTAATATGTACTTATAGACTTGCGGATAATGAACTTTATAAAGTTCTTCAAATTCCTGCATTTGCCCTCCCCCTTTCTGCTTTTCTAAACATAAGACTCTTAAAAGAATTTATTGTTACAAAATCTCTGCAAAATTTTTATCTATCTTGTTTAGTATACCATACCTCCCTGATCAAAAGTAGCAATAATAATAAAAAAGAACCCTTGATGCAGCACCAAGAGTTCCCTTTTCACCATATATGAATTTCTCTACAATCTAAATTTCTTACCGCTCCCACTTATCGCTTAACGCATTAATCTGGTCTGCAAACTTCGCCAAATCCTTGTTTGCCATACCTTCACATTTGCGGATAACCGTAAGTAAGCGTTCTCCGGCTGCAAGTAGTCTTGCAAATACCGTATTTGCTTTGGATCTGGCGGTTTTCTTTTCAACCAGAGCACGGCTGCCCTCTAAGACACGTTCTCCGGTAAATAAATCAAAGCCGTCTCCACTATAAGGAGCATAGGCATCGTAGCCATATTTCTGTTTTAAAAGACCGGCAAAGCCTTCTGACACCTCATCGTCTCCATGTACAACAAAGACTTTTTTCGGTTTTTTTTCAAAAGCATTGATCCAGTCACACAGATGTTCTTTATCTGCGTGGCCACTTAATCCATGCATGTTTTTAATGGTAGCATGTACTTCTACTTCTTCTCCGAAAAGCTTCACCTTCTTTACTCCATTCAGCAGGTTGTTTCCTAAGGTACCCGGGACCTGAAAACCTACGAACAAAATGGTAGAATCTTTACGCCAGAGATTGTGTTTTAAATGATGTCTGATACGTCCGGCCTCACACATACCGGAAGCTGAAATGATTACCTTGGGTTTATCGTCGAAGTTAATCATTTTTGATTCATCGCTTGTAATTGACATGCGAAGCCCCGGAAACGTAATCGGATTGATTCCCTGCTCTACAAGAGATAATGCTTCCTCATCAAAGCAGTCCTTGATATTCTTATTAAAAACAGAAGTTGCTTCTACTGCCAATGGGCTATCGATATATACCTCAAAATTTTGAAATTCCGGCAGCATCTTTTCGGTCTTGATTCGTCTGATAAAATACAGCATCTCCTGTGTACGACCTACAGAAAAAGCAGGAATTACCACATTTCCGCCGCGGATAAAGGTATCCTTTAGTACCTCTGCCAGTTCTACGGCATAATCCGGTGCAACATCATGAATTTTATCCCCATAGGTAGACTCCATGACGACATAGTCCGCATCTTTTATATATTCCGGATTTTTAATAAGCGGCTTATTTCCATGCCCGATATCACCTGAGAATACAACCTTTACCTCTTTTTCCTCTTCGGTAATCCAAAATTCGATACTGGCAGAGCCTAATAAATGTCCTGCATCTACAAAACGTACTTTAAGTCCGTCACATACCTCTATGATATTATGGTAATCACACGGAACAAAATGTGTCAGGACACCCATAGCATCATTCATATCATACAGTGGAACTACTTCCGGCTGACCGGCACGCTTTGCTTTACGGTTTTTCCACTCAGCCTCAAACATTTGAATATGGGCACTGTCCTTTAGCATAATGTTACACAACTCAGTTGTCGCTTTTGTGGCAAAAATCTGTCCTCTGAAACCATGATTGTACAAAAGCGGGAGTAACCCGGAATGGTCAATATGCGCATGCGTGATAAACACATAGTCAATATCCGCTGCATTGACCGGAATTTCCTGATTCACATATAAATCCGGTCCCTGTTCCATTCCACAGTCTACTAAAAAATGCTTCTCTCCAAAGGATACGTAATGACAGCTACCGGTTACCTCATGTGCCGCACCCAAAAATTCTAATAGCATAAGACTCCCCTCTTTTCCTCATTTATAGGACTATTATACTACCTCTACTCAAAACGTACAATTTCTTTTTTGAGACGCACCATAATCTTCTTTTCCAGTCTTGAAATATATGACTGAGAAATCCCCAGCATATCCGCCACTTCTTTCTGCGTTTTTTCCTCTCCATCCTTACTGTTAAGTCCATAACGCAGTTCAATAATCATACGTTCCCGTCCGGTCAGTTTGGAAATTGCTGATAACAAAAGCCTGTGTTCCACATCGCTTTCCATATCTCGATAGATAACATCCTCATCCGTTCCTAAAATATCGGAAAGCAGCAACTCGTTTCCATCCCAATCTACATTTAGGGGCTCATCAATAGATACTTCCAGCTTTGTTTTACTGTTTCTGCGTAGATGCATCAAAATTTCATTTTCAATACATCTGGATGCATAGGTTGCAAGCTTGATATTTTTGTTCGGGTCAAATGTATTAATTCCTTTGATAAGTCCTATTGTTCCTATCGAAATCAAATCTTCCACTCCCACACCTGTATTATCAAATTTTTTTGCTATGTAAACCACAAGTCTTAAATTATGTTCAATCAGCTTTTTGCGGGCTTCTTCAGGTTTGTCTGAACTAAGCATCTGTATGCAGTATGCCTCTGTTCCTTCGTCTAAAGGTGGTGGCAATACTTCAGTCCCACCAATATAGTGTACTTCATTTCCTTTTCTCATAAAGAATTTCCAAAGGCCCGGCCATAGCCATATTCTCTTGTATTTAGGTACTGTTAATCTCATGAGCATTCTCCATCTCCCTTTCTAATACTGTTGCCTGTAATATTATGTCATATTCCCTGCCTTTAAACAGATCCTCTTTTGCAATTCCTACTACCGCCGGTTTCAGCTCCAATTTCTTT
>CAMGET010000334.1 GCA_946055175.1 uncultured Roseburia sp. | reverse complement strand
AGGCTGACAACAAGAATTGAAATTTTGGCAAAGGTCTCAATCTGGCTCCCGATTGCCGAATATCCTGCGTCTTTACACACATCAATTGCAAATTCTGCCACATAAGCAATACCAATCATTTTTAAAATGACCGCAATGTAGCTGCTGTCTATCACAGCCAGCGCCTCCAATCGCTCTACAAACAACAGAACAACCTGAATCTTGGTCATCAAAAACAGAAATACCATGAGACAGACACCCATCCCTATCATCATACTGTATTCACTTTTTACTTTTTTTAGCGGAATTGCTAACAGTACTCCTGCTATTCCCAGCATTCCTATTTTTACAACATCCATATTCCACCTATAATGTAAACAGTGCCTGTATGGTTTCAAATAATTCATAAATATAAGGGACAATCCAGAATAATACAATGAGAAGTCCTGCTAGACTTGTTAAAAAGGCTTGTTCCTCTCTCCCACTATGTTTTAATACCTGTCCAAGTACTGTCACTAAAATCCCCACCGCAGCTATTTTAAAAATCAAATTGACACTCATCTTCTATATCAGCAGTATGACCAGTACCAGTCCGCTCATAATGCAGATGGTCTGATACACCTTCTGTTTTTCCCTCCGTTCTCTTCTTTCCACTTCCATCAGAAAATCCAGCTTTTCCTGATATAGGGATAATACTTTTTGATTTTCTTCAACACTTTTTCCAAAGAAAGCATTTCCCGCCTGCTCAATCAATTCACTTTCTTCGGATTTTAACCCCAGTTCTTTTCTATGAGTTTGAAATACTTCCCGCCAAACATCTTCTCCGCATTTCGCCTCCTTTTTCATGAGACGTTCTCCAATTTCCTTTAGAATTTTTGTCAAATCTTCATCTTGCGTCTCAATCTGATAGAGCAAAACCTGTTCCACCGGTCGCATGGAATAATTCATTTCCCAAAATATTTTCGTTAAAAGATTTCGTAATAGAAACAAACGTTTCTGATGCTCGTTCAGCTCTGTCCGGATGCTGTATGAAAGTCCACCGCTTGCAAGTAAAATCAGTATACTTCCTACCAGTTTTAACACAGTAATTCCCACCGTTGATTATAAACATTACATTCGCGCATTCCACTCTCCCCTTTTTTGATAAACACAAACCGTTCAAACAACTCTTTTTCACACCATTTTTTTAAAACCGGCTTTTCCTGTATTTCTTTCATACTGCCCGCATGAACAGTTCCAATAATTTTGCATCCGCAGTATGCTGCCTGTTCAACCGCTTTGAAATCATCCTCGATTCCCAATTCATCTACTGCAATTACCGCCGGTGACATGGTTCGAAGCAGCATTACAATTCCTTCTGACTTATTACACCCATCCAATACATCCGTCCTAGGTCCCACGTCATTTTGCGGAATTCCATGATAGCAGGCAGCAATTTCGGAACGTTCATCTACAAGGCCAATTTTCATGCCTTCATATGACAAGCTTCGAATGCAGTCTCTAAGCAGTGTCGTTTTGCCTGCTCCCGGTGGTGAAACGATTAAAGTATTATGATTCCATATGTATGGTAGAATTTTTCCGGCACATCCAACTCTTTCATGTGCCACACGTATATTAAAAAAAGTCAAATAGCTTATCCCACTTATCCTGCCATTCTGATTTGTTGTGCCACCAGCAAGTCCAATTCGATGTCCTCCCTGAATGGTCAGAAAACCATTTCTAAGTTCCTCCTGCCATGCATAAAGTGAGTAATTACTGATGTAATTTTGCATCTCCAAAAGGTCTGCTTCCGTAACATGATAGACATTATCATTTGTTCCTAGCTCCCTGCTGTTTCGAAATTGTCCCTTCTTGTCCTGTTTCTCTTTCAGTAATAACACCAACTCCTTTTGTCCGGTATAGAAAAACAGCGGTTGTCCAATACGCACCCGTATTTCCTCCAAATCCTGTAGCTTTTCCAAGTTTTTCATCGTTTCACGTAAATGAATCGGGAATAGTAATTCAAGCCTCATTTTCACTCCTCCCATAGTCAAGTTTATGTTATGGCCTGGAATTTATGACAAAAAATAAAAAGTACGTTCTGCGCACTTTCTAATAAAAAAGTCGCCACTACACCAGGTAGTGACGACTAAAATTATAAACTTACATTCTATCCGGTGCACTAAATCCAAGTACATCGATGCAGGTTTCCAATACTGCCTTTGTTAATCCGAGCAGGCGGATATAAGATTTCTGGGTCTGCTCATTATCCTCTGTCATAATTTTCGTACCATGATAAAAACTGTTAAATGCATTTGCTAAATCATAGATATAAGCACATACTTTATGTGGTGCACTCTCCTCAAACGCATTTTCCATCATTGCATTGAATTTGGAAAGTTCCATCATCAAATCCTTTTCACTCTTTGAGTGAGCCGGTTCGATAGCTGCTCCTGTCTCCTCTTTTCCAAGTCCATAATATTTATTTAAGATAGACTTGATACGTACAATCGTGTATAAGATGTATGGACCTGTGTTTCCTTCAAAGGAAGTGAAACGGTCAATATCAAAAATATAATCTTTGCTTGCCTGATTGGAAAGGTCTCCATACTTGATAGCAGCTAATGCAACTACCTTTGCTGTTACTTTCGCTTCTTCATCTGAAATATCTAAACTTTCCTTCTCCTTCTGGTTTTCCGTAATTTTTTTCAACATTTCTTCGTTGATTTCGTCAACCAGATATTCCAATCGCATGACACCGCCATCACGGGTTTTGAATGGCTTGCCATCTTTTCCGTTCATCGTGCCAAATCCAATATGCTTTAATTCTGTATTTGGACCTACAATGCCTGCTTTTCTTGCGCAACGGAACACTTGAAT
>CAMGET010000333.1 GCA_946055175.1 uncultured Roseburia sp. | reverse complement strand
AGAATCATATCATTCTCTAAGTCTGCGAATGCAATTTCCGGCTCAATCATCCAGAACTCTGCTGCATGACGTGTGGTGTTTGAATTCTCTGCACGGAAAGTCGGACCAAAGGTGTAGATATTCTTAAATGCCATTGCATAAGTCTCACCATTTAACTGACCACTAACCGTAAGATTGGTTGGCTTGTTAAAGAAATCCTGCTTGAAGTCAACCTTTCCATCCTCTGTCATTGGTACATTGTTTAAGTCCAGTGTCGTAACCTGGAACATCTCACCGGCTCCTTCACAGTCACTTCCTGTAATCAGTGGTGTATGCACATAAACAAAGTCTCTTTCCTGGAAGAATTTGTGAATGGCATATGCACACAGAGAGCGGACACGGAAAACTGCTTCAAAAGTATTTGTTCTGGCTCTTAAGTGAGAAATGGTTCTCAAGTATTCAAACGTATGCTTTTTCTTCTGCAACGGATAATCCGGTGTAGATGCACCTTCTATCACAATTTCCTCAGCCTGGATTTCAAATGGCTGCTTTGTTCCCGGTGTAGCAACGACTTTTCCTGTAACGATAATCGCTGCACCTACATTTAACTTTTCCACCTCTTCAAAGTTAGACAGTACATCGGAATATACAACCTGTACCGGTTCAAAAAAAGTACCGTCATTTACTACAATAAATCCGAAGTTTTTAGAATTACGAATATTTCTTACCCAGCCTCCGATTGTAACGGTCGCATCTGTGTACTGTTCCTGTTTGCGGAACAAATCTCTTACATTTACTAAATCCATAACTTTCCTCTTTTCTGCATACTGCTAATATCATATGAAATAATAGTTATATCATATCCATCCGGCGCAAAAAAATCAATCATTTTTTATTCCTGATAATGATTTATTCTGTAGCAGTCTCTGTAGCCGGTTCTTCTTCAGTTTCTGCCACTGTAACAGCAGCAGTTTCCTTTAACATATCAATAATCTGACTCTGCACATGCATATTTTTCATACGCATTTCGCCATAAGCCAAATCGCCGTAACCATAAGTCTGGAATACAGTATCTGTAGATGTAAGCCCATAATAACTTAATAAATCCGCAAGATCAGACTCATAAGCTTCCTGGTCTAAGGTAATACCTTCTTTTTCCGCAATTGCGCCAAGAATGAATTCCATCTCTACTTCCATCTTCAACGCCTCTGTCCACATCTGTTCTGCTTCTTCCACGGTATAACCATAGTTTGTGCTTAAAAACTCCTCCAGCTTACTCTCATCGCCATCACAGTTTGTATAAACAAATACATCGCGGTATGCCTGCAACAGGTCTGCAAAATAGTCAGCCGGAAGCTCTACCGTACATACCTCCAATAAATACTCCTGAATGTCAGAATTCATTTCAGATGCCTTATAATAATCCGCTTCATTCTCAAGGCTTGTGCGTACTACGTCATACATCGCTTCTACGCTGTCTTCACCTGCATATTCTGCTGCGAAAGCATCGTCGATTTCCTCATATGCCATTGGTCTTTGAATGGAATTAACCGTAAATGTAAACACAACTGCCTTACCCGCTAAATCAGTATTCTGATAATTCTCCGGGAAAGTTACATCGCAGTCCACCTCTGTGCCTACTTTGGCGCCAAGCAGTCCTGATGTAAATCCATCAATATAGGTTGAATAGCCATCTGCAGAACAGTTACCGGATACGTCGATTGTCTGATTTTCTGCAGAGCCGCCCTCAAAAGCTACACCATCTAACTTGCCGACATAGTTTACGTTTACGATATCACCTTCTTCAATCACTGTCTTTGTCTCATCCGCTACATAAAACGGAGAGTTGGATGTAAACCATTCCACAAGGAAATTTTCCACATCCTCGTCTGTCACTTCGTAGGATTCTGATAATTCTACCGGAACTGCACTGTAATCACCTAATGTTACATAATCTGAGTAAGTAAATGAATACTTTGCAAGGTCCGGTACCGGCATCTGGCTGACTGCATTTTCTGTACTTTCCGTATTTACAGAAGCTTCTGTTCCTTCCGTCACATCATCCTTTTTACCACAGGCTGTCATTGTAAAAATTGTTGTTACGCACAATAAAAGTGCAACGATTCTCTTTTTCATAAATACCTCTCTTGTTCTATAAAACCTAAAAATTTGTCAAGCCCTATTAACATACCACAGTTTTTCTTAAAAGGAAAGGCTCTTCCTTACGAATTCACAATAAATTCACATTGCTTTTTGTATTAAGAAATGCTACAATGAAAGACGAATCGCATTTTAGGAGGTTTTTATAGTGAAAACAAGTACGATTGTATTATTATCCATCCTGGTAGTATTAATTATTATCATGGTTGTCTTATATTTTCTTGGCAAAAAGGCTCAGAAGAGAAAAGAAGAGCAGGATGCCCAGATGGCTGCAGTTGCACAGACCATACCGATGTTAATCATTGATAAAAAGCGTATGCGCATCAAGGATTCCGGTCTTCCACAGTCTGTCATTGACCAGACACCAAAGATGATGCGCCGCTCCAAGCTTCCAATCGTGAAGGCTAAGGTTGGTCCAAAGGTAATGTCTCTTATTGCAGACGAAGCAGTTTATGACCTCATTCCGTTAAAGAAAGAGGTTAAAGCAACCGTAAGCGGTATTTACATTACAAAAGTAACCGGCGTCCGTGGTCCTCTTGAAAAACCGGAAGGAAAGTTAAGCTGGAGGGCAAAATTAAAAAAGAAGGCTGCCCAGTTACAAAAGACTGCTTCTGATTTGGATGCATCATCCCAGAAGGACAAGCAGGCAATGAAAGAAAAAAAGAAAAAATAAAAGTAGGGACGCTTCTTTTGTCTCGGTATTCGAGA
>CAMGET010000332.1 GCA_946055175.1 uncultured Roseburia sp. | reverse complement strand
CGGCTATGATTCCGTGAACTACTTTACACTGATTCTGTGCGGGGAATCCCATCTCTATGACACGCTCCGCAAACCGGTGCATGAAGCACTCCGTCAGTGGCTCACTATCCATTACAACTACGCCGGGCTTTCCGATGATGAGGTTTCAAAGTATATCCTGCACAAGCTCCAGTTGTCAGGTGCCTCCTCCACCATCATTGATCCGGCGGTGCTTGCAGCCGCGCACAGCTTTACCCAGGGGAATCCCCGCTTCATTGATGACCTGATGACGGATGCCCTGACAATCGGTTCCCAACAGGACACGAAAGTCATTGATGCCGAAATCATCCGTGCTGCAGTTGACAATCAGGGAGGTAAGTCCACCGAAAATAAAGTGCGGTTTGCCCCTCCCACAATGTGCCGTCTGACAATAAGCACCTTACTCTCCGTCGTCGGTTTTATAATTTTTGAAAAATATTTATTTGTTCGGTTGCTTTTCATGTAGCCGAACAGGGGATCATCTCTTACCTGAAAACTTGTACCCAATAATACTCATAATCGTCCTCTCCGACTTTCTTACAGAATACGGATGTTGCTGTAATATTTCCCGTGTAAGTAGACAGCATTATTGCATCGTGGTCTTCACAGTCCTTTAATGCATCAAATATATCCTGTGCAGAAGTAGCTGCTTCACACCATGCAAGATTTTCTGCACTATAGTTGTATAATGCAGTTGGCGATTGTCCTGCTGGAGTTAAGTGTTCCCAATAATAAGAAGTTTGGTAACCTCTAATATCTGCCTTCTCTTGTAATTTGGAATGAACAGTAAGTTCTGTTAATCCATTTTCAACTCTATATGCATTTACTAATGCTGCTAAATCGGCTGCCTTTTCTGTATCATAGTGCCCAATAACAGTTGTTGTAGAGCCACCTGCCAATGTAATTGTATATACAGCGTCACCATTCGTTAATTCAAGAACAGGAATTTCTTCTGTTTCAAGAGTCGTACCGCATTTTGTACATTTCTTAACCTTCTCCCCAGCTTCTGTATAGGTTGGTTCTATGGTTATCTCCCACTCTCCCTCTACATGCGCATCAGGCTCAATGTCTACATAATTATCCTTATAAGTATCACTACATACCGAACATGTATGCTCCGTATATCCCTTTTCTGTACAGGTAGGATTTACCACAGTTTCTGTATATCTGTGTGCTGTCTTTGATATAGCTTCTATTTTGGTTTTGCCACAGACAGTACAGGTATATGTTTTTACACCTTCACTTGTACAGGTCGCTTCCTGTGTTACCCTGCCACTATCCCAAATGTGCATTCCTGTCGCTGGTATACTTTCTGTATAGGAATCATTGCATCCGCTACATGTAAATGTTTTGGTTCCGTCACTTCCGCAGGTTGCTTCTTTTGTGACATTTTCTGTATAGGAATGTACATGAGTAACATCTTCATTTGCACCTGATGCATTATCATCAGGGTTATTTGTATCATTGGAAGTGCCACTGTTTTGCAAAACACCTGTAGTGGTATCAAAGGTATAATCTTTGCCGTCAATTTGAACGTTCCCTTTGACCATTGCGCCAGTAATTAAGTCAAAGTAATAAGTGTTATCATTCTGAACATTCCAACCTTTAACCATGTGACCGTTTTCGTCATAGCGAACCCATTTCTCTGTTCCGTCTGCACGGTCTGCATAAACCCCAGCATAAGATTCCTGATATACATCCTTGCTTACTGCCTTTGCACCTTGTTGTACATTATCTAGCCAATACCATGCTTCCGAGTCAGGATCATAAATTTCTTTACCACGATAATCAGAATTATTAGGTTCATATCCCTGTCTTACACCATTTTCATACCAATAGTCTTTCCCATTTTCTCTATACCAACCATTATCTGGGATACACTTGCTTTTACATCGGTTATATTGTTACAAAACGAAGTTGCTGTTAAGCATAATACCGTGATAGACTTAAAAACACTTCTTTTTTTCATCGTCTGAATTCCTCTCTACTTTCCACTAAAACTCATGTACGTTCTTGCACATGGCACTCACCGCCTGTTCCCAAATCAGTAACTATAATATTACTGTTCTTGTTCTCAATTATATAGTAAAATTTACGTTTCTGCAAATTGATTGGCGAAAAGCAGCGAAAGATGTGATGTATGCTCTCTTTGAATTGGATGAGCACTACAATATGCCCCTCTACGAAGTTGCAAATCCCGAAGCCCCTACTGAGAAACATATCGCTGTTGGTTTTGATTATTCTTTACTGGATGATTTCCTAAATACCTGGAAAAAGAAAAAAGAGGACTTAGCCTCCGGTAAAATTACCAAAGAAGAGTATTTTGAATGGAAGATTAACTGGCCTCACACCGAAGATTAGAAACACATGTATCACACGCGTACCACAAGCCCATTTTGAGTGAAGAACTTGAAATGGGCTTTTTCTATGTTCGTTAATCTACTATAAACAAAAAGAAGCCGCAACTCCTCATAAAATGAGGAATTGCGGTTTGTATTTAAGTTTCTATGATACTAAATCAAAGATTACTCGATGATTGTAGCAACACAACCAAACATATCACAAACTGTGTTATTTTAAATATTTTATATTGCTTTTCATTGCAAAAACTATCACATTTTGTGACTATTACATTTATTTCAAAAAATTATCAAGTCCAAAATGAGCCCATGGACTTTTACCTCTAAAACAAAAACGAAAGGATAACAATCATGAAAATCGTACACGCAGAATACAATCCTCAAACCAACAGCATTGCTATCTACCATTATAACGGATACCTTCTCAGAATCGATTGTAACAAGGCTGAAGAAGTATCTTATCCGCTTTTAAAACTTCC
>CAMGET010000331.1 GCA_946055175.1 uncultured Roseburia sp. | reverse complement strand
AGCACAATTGCAAGTGAGAAGTCAAGAAGAAATTTACAAATTTTTGCACATTTTAACAAAAAGAAATAGCACCCCTCACACCTCAAAGTGCTAATCTTTTAAACTTATATTTCACTGAGGGCAAATCAGAGTCATATCCGATTACCTTTGAGTATATAATAGAAAGTACAATTCCCGGACTGTTAGTTTCTAGATTTTAAAAGCCAAAAGTGATTGTCCCCATCATCGGAATATATAACGTTACATTTTAAGCTCATTTTTTTGTCTTGATTTTTCATACACATTATTCCCAAAAGAATATTTGCAAATGCTGTATTATTTACCTTTTCGGCTTCAAGTTTGAATAGGAAGAAATATTCTTCGCCATTCAACAATTCAGGAATTTCATTATAAAAATCTTTGACATTTTTCCATCCGTGTCTCTCAAAAACATATTCCAGGCATGGATCAGCTAAACATTCTTGAAATTTTTGCTCTTCCATTTTCCTGTTCTCATCTGAATAATCCACAAGTTCATACTTTGAATAATCTTCTGCCTCAAGCATTCTTTCAAATAAGTCATCAAGGCTTTTAACCATTTCATTATAGTCTTTCTGGTCAATACCAAACTCTTCAACAGGTGAGTACGCTTCCATCGACTCTTTAATAGACTTATGCAATGCTTCTATTTTATTCTTCATGTTTGTTATTTCTGTCTGATATGTCTTCTGAATGTTTTTTATCTCTTGTAATCGTTTTTCTTCTTCAGCTATTTTAATCTCAAAAGCATAATAGATTTCTGCATCATCCTTGTTTAGCAGTCCGCTTATTTCTTCGATTGAAAATCCCGCTTTTTGCAAATTCTTAATCTTTACAAAAGTAATGGCTTGTTCCTCATCATAAAATCGATATCCAGACCACTCATCTACCTTAACCGGTTTTAGTAGATTTTCACGATCATAATATCGAAGAGTCTGCGGATTACAACCACAAAGCTTTGAAAATTCTTTAATTGTCATATCAGCCTCTCCTTTCCAAAACCGTTATATCATTGAAGTAAACTATAAGGTCAACATCTTTTTTTAAAAAGTATTGTTCAGAAAATGGAGATTTACCATCTCTATAATTTCAAGTTTCATTACTATTCTATCGTTAATTGTATGTCTGCGTCGACAAACCATAAAACATTTAGAGGGGGAACATCAAAAGACATCCCCCTCTAAACGCTTTCATCAAAAATCCCTTTTTAACCGTTACTGAACCGTAACTGCTGTTCCGCTGGCTGTAACCATCAGCATTCCGTTGTCTGCGCCAAGCACCTCATAATCAATATCAACACCTACTACTGCATTTGCTCCGAGTGCAGCTGCACGCTGTTCCATTTCTCTTATGGCACTCTGTCTTGCCTGAATCAGTTCTTCTTCATAGCTTCCGGATCTTCCTCCAAAGAAGTTACTAAACGAAGCTGCGATATCTCTCACAAAATTCACGCCGGAGACAACCTCTCCAAATACAATTCCTTTGTACTCAACAATTCTTTTTCCTTCTACTGAAGGTGTTGTAGTTGTAATCATAAAATCCTCTCCTTGTTTTTTCTTTTTTATATACCCGGTATCAATAATTTGAAACCTGTTTTAAAAAACCATATGCCAACCGGTATTAAAATAATCGTGCAACAACAAATCAAACCTATTCCTCCGGCAGCCACCGCCAAAGGTACTTCAATAAAAAGCCAGAAGCAAGCTGAAAAGATTGCACCGGTTAATTTAAATCCAAGCCACAGCATAAATGACAACAAGCCCATACAGATAATAAAACCTAACATTTTCTTCACGTTCCTTTCTCTATCATAGTTTTCACATAACAATTCATTTCCTTTCCGTGAATTGTAGATGCATTTTCTAACCCTAATTTTTTACTATATCCCTTTTGTTCCTTCATCTTTTCCAACACTCTGCAGGTTAGGACTCTTTGTTCAATGCTCATTTTAAAGCCTCCCTTACGCATGCTTTAGCGGGTTAATAAATTAATGGTTTTCACTTGTTTGAATACAGTATATAATATATCTATGTCGGAAAACACCCTCAAAAGTCCGAATTAATCAGTTTTATCTCAGCTTAAACTGCAAAATAGAAAAATAGGGAGTTTATTTATGGGAAGAAAATCTACCAAAGAAAACAAGAATATCTATCAGACCAGCCGTGAGGCAGCCGGACTCACCAGAGAAAGTGCCGCTGAATTACTCGAATATATATCATCTGACAGAATTGAAAAAATAGAAAGCGAGAAGTCTCTTCCTCATCCGGATGAGATCCTTGCTATGGCAGATTGCTATAAGGATCCTTCTTTATGTAATTATTACTGTTCACATGAATGTCCGATTGGCCAGGAATATGTTCCGGAAGTAAAGCTTAAAGATTTGTCGCAGATTACCTTGGAAATGCTGGCATCCTTAAATTCTCTTGAAAGGGAAAAGACCCGTCTTATCGAAATAACTGTAGACGGTATCATTTCAGAAGACGAAAAGGAGGATTTTGAAAGGATTCAGAATCAGCTTTCCCAGATATCTTTAGCAGTAGACTCGCTACAGCTTTGGGTTCAGAAAGCAATTGTAGACGGGAAGATATGCCAATAAAAAATACAAAGTATTTTTACGTAAAAGGTCAAGAAATACGCCGGGCAATCATATATCATATTCTTATCGATCGATGAATTAATGAACGGAAGGTTGGGAAATGGTGAATAATGCAAAGGTACTAATTAATGCTTTGGATTATATTGAGGATCATATTGCAGGAGAGATCATGATGCAAGAATTAGCAGATTATTGTTATGTGTCAGTATCAAGTCTTCAGAAGACGTTTAAGTACGCATTTCATATA
>CAMGET010000330.1 GCA_946055175.1 uncultured Roseburia sp. | reverse complement strand
GATAATTTTCCGCTTCCTGATATCTACCCTGCATGATGCAGCTTAAAGATTGATTATAATGGACTTCCGCAATATCCTCCGGTTTGCGAAGATGATAAAACATTTCAATTGATTTTTCAAAATACGGCTGTGCTATTGTATTCTGTCCCATGGCACACAGACTGTAAGCGATACTGGAATAAATCCGTGCAACAGTCTCCGGATTTGTATCCTTCACACTTTCATAAATACGGATTGCATATAAAAGTGCTACTTCAAACATTCCATTTGTAGATGCCAGCATCAAGTTTTTCTGATAAGCGGTATCTAACAGTTTTGCATTTCCTATCTCTTTCGCAATGGCAACACCCTTGCTAAAATAAACCAGTGATTCTTCGGAGTTATATGCTTTTGCAACAACATTCGGATCATTATCATAGGCATAAATATAAACATATCCCAAATGGTTCCGATAATGATAAGCATTTAACTTCTCAATCAGTCTTTCGCTGATCTCAATATTCTGTGCACAGAAAAAGATATTATACCAACCGGACATCTGAATCTGCACGCTTAAAAGTTCTGCTTTAAAAATAAGATACTCATCCGCTTCTGCCTTCGCATAGGAAAGTGCTGCATTTGCATATGTAAGAGCATCTTCAAGCTTTCCAAGATACATATAGATGGTTGCCACGCAATAATGATATTCATATGCGCTCTTGTTATCTGCATCCCCGAATTTTTCTAACTCGCCGCAGGTTTCCAGTGCTTTTGCTAAATCATGCATCATGATAGAAGCCCTTATCAGAAGAACCAGCATATGGTAATGATTTTCCTTAGAGATATCCAGATTATCGAATTTTACCATCCGCTCAAAACGGTTCAGCATATAAAATGCCTGTTCAAAATCCAACAGTTCCACCATATTATGTAATTTTCGAAGTCCCATCTGTGTATTACACTCCAGAATATCCTCTCCGATATTTCGGTCTTCCTTCGCTCTGCCGGAGTCTCCAATATGATATACTTTATTATGGTCCTCCATGTATTCTAAAATAGCTTCCCATTCCGTATGCAAAAATTCCGGTATCGTCTGAACCTCATTCACTCCAAGAATGATTCCGATATTTTCATTGCCTGCCCGCAGTAGTTTTTCCGTCAAAAGCATGGTACTTCTTGTTGCAAGCTGAAATCTGTTTAATACCAGCATAATTTTCTGCTTCTTTGCAAGCGAAAGAAGCATCCTGCAGATTGCATTCGTCATACATTCCTGCTCGTGTGCTGCCTCCTCTAACAGGATTTCCTCCTGTCTCCTACAGACACCGGTTCTAAAATAGCTGTCAAGAATCGGGCGATGCAACTGATAAACGTCGCACTTCTCCATGAATTCTTCCAGACTGCAAGTCTCATGTTTTTCATACATTTGATAAATGATGGATAAATAAGGTTCATATGCTCCCGGCATCTCGTTGTACAAAAATTCATGACAGACAAAGAAAACGTCATCCTGCCCCTTCAGGCAGTTGACGCTTTCTAAATTTAACGCAGAAAAATCGTTGCTATAACGAATTAACAAGCTATTATTGGAGTTTTTTCCACATTCATTAAAAACTTGTTCGATTGCATTATTGTAGTATCTTTCTATCATGCCTTCTCCTTGTAAAAACCCGTATGCTATTAGTATGCTTTACCCCAGTATACCAATTTATGCGCCGTTTTTCCACAACAAACACAAACATTTGAAATTTTTTCCTGATCGTTGAACGGCATACAACGTGAAGTAACAGCAAACTCTTCTTTTATCTTATCTTCACATGCCTGATCCCCACACCACATACCGCGGATAAATCCCGGTTTGTTTGCTGCAATATCAGCCAGTTCTTCATAATTGTGTGCATCCCAGATGTGCGCATCCCGATGTGCTTTTGCACGTTCGAACATATCCTTCTGTATGGTTTCCAACAAAGCAGGTACTTTTGTTTCAAGTTCTTCTAATGACACTTCTATTTTTTCTCTGGTATCACGGCGTACTACGATGCACTTGCCCGCTTCAATATCCTTTGGTCCAAGTTCAATACGAACCGGAATACCACGCATTTCCTGTTCAGAAAATTTCCATCCGGGACTCTTATCAGAATCATCTAATTTTGCACGGCATACCTTTCCAAGACGTTCACAAACTTCTGTTGCTTTCTCAAGGACGCCTTCTTTATGCTGCATGATTGGAATTACCATTGCCTGAACCGGAGCAACTCTTGGTGGCAATACCAAGCCGGAGTCATCTCCATGAACCATGATAATGGCACCAATCAGACGTGTAGTCATACCCCATGAGGTCTGATATACATACTGTAATTTATTTTCCTTATCTGTATACTGAATACCAAATGCCTTTGCAAATCCATTACCAAAATTATGGCTTGTTCCGGACTGCAATGCTTTTCCATCGTGCATCAGAGCTTCGATGGTGTAAGTAGCTTCTGCACCTGCGAATTTTTCTTTTTCTGTTTTCTGTCCGCGAACAACCGGCATTGCCAGCACTTCTTCACAGAAATCTGCATAGAGATTTAACATCTGTATGGTTCTCTCTTCTGCTTCCTCAGCTGTTGCATGAGCGGTATGTCCTTCCTGCCATAAGAATTCTCTGGAGCGTAAGAATGGACGTGTCTCTTTTTCCCATCTTACAACAGAGCACCACTGGTTATATACCTTTGGAAGGTCACGGTAAGACTGGATTTCATTTGCGTAGAAATCACAGAATAATGTTTCAGAAGTAGGACGAACGCAGAGTTTTTCCTGAAGCTGTTCTCCACCACCGATTGTTACCCATGCACATTCTGGTGCAAACCCTTCTACGTGGTCTTTTTCTTTCTGAAGAAGACTTTCAGG
>CAMGET010000329.1 GCA_946055175.1 uncultured Roseburia sp. | reverse complement strand
TCTTTTGTTGCATCTAAAATCATCACTTGCACTCCTTTGATTTTTATTATACCAAACTCTTGTTCGATTTCAAGGAGATAATTACATGATTTAAAATTGACCTGCTCTGCGGCGGTTCCCAAAAAGCCGTATCAGCTCCTCCGGGGCTTACCTTCGTCACAATCAGTGACGCGGTAAAAAAAGCGATGCATGACAGAAAGACTCCCATCCGTTCTTTCTATGCCAATTTACTGGTCTTTGAAGGATATTATGAGAAGAAATGCCTTAAAGGAAGCCGGACTTTCCCTCCACTTAAAAAGTGGTTTTTCTGACACTGTTACGGTCTTCGATATTCCGGCTGAAACTACCTGCGATGCGATTTTATCCCGTATGAGAAAGGAACATCATATTATGCTTGCAGGTTCTTTCGATGACCTGTCCGGAAAAGTGATTCGAATCGGCCGCATGGGAGCGAATGCGAACTTTGAAGACATGATGGCTACCCTGTATGCATTGTCATGAAACGTGTGCCGGCAGGCACACTTACCAAAACAGGCAGATTGCTAAGTTTCTATCTTAGTGTACCTGCCTGTTTTTTAAGGAAATTATGCCTTCACAACCGGAAGCCACAACTCCACATATCGTGAATCATTCACCGCATCATTGTCCGGCTCATAAAACCAGTGTGTTACCGCCACTTCCGGCGCATCTGCCAGTTCATAGCCGGACGATGGAAGCCACTCACTTACTGCTTTTTTGCGAAGTTCCTCCACCTGTGTAACCGGATAACGCTCCCGTTCTGTCTCACAGACCAGATAAAGTCCCGCAGGAACTGTGATTTTCTCAAAACGGTCCTTTTCCTGCTCTCCAAGGATTTCATCCAAATGATTGGTTTCCCATTTGCTCAACAATGCTGCGATGTAAAAATCGTACCCTTCATCATCAAAGCCTGTTATTACGTTATAATTCGTCGCGCAATCCCTTGCCAGTCCATGCAATGCATACTGATTGATCCGTGTTTCCAGATAAAATGCTTCTTCGTGCTCACTTCGCTTTGGCGGTGTTCCTGTGAAATGTCTACTGTATCCTGTTAATACAAGTTCCGGCTTTTCTTCCATTTTATAATTCATCATCTTACCGCCCTCCAAGCTTATTTTTAGCGACAGTCTTGAAAAAGAATTTAAAACCGCACCATCCATGCGTGCCCTCGATGGTGTGATTCCATGGAATTTCTGAAATGCTTTAGCAAAACTATCCGGGCTGTCATAGCCATATTTTAATGCCACATCAATTACCTTTGCCTTTTCGACCTGCAGTTCCATTCCGGCAAGAGATAACCTGCGGTTCCTGATGTACTCACCGACAGTATAGCCGCAGAGGATGCTAAAAACTCTCTGAAAATGATAACCGGATGAATAGCTTTGCCTTGCCACCTCTTCATAATCAATCTCCTCTAGCAGATGTTCCTCTATATAGTTGATTGCATTCTGTATTCCTGTGATCCAATCCATTTCTTTTCCTCCTGTCTGTCTCTATTTTAGCCGGACGGCAAAAATGTTTCCCGACTTTCTGTGCGAACACCTATCGGTGTTTTATTGCTTTTTATTCCATTTCCTGTATAATATGAAAAGAAGTCTTTTATATTTTAATATACGGAGGAAGATTATGAAATACCGGAATTACATCTTTGATTTATATGGGACCTTAATTGATATCCATACGGATGAAGAAAGTCCAAAGCTTTGGGAAGCGCTTGCCGATTACTATGGGAAACAAGGTGCAGAATATGCTGCAGACGAATTAAAATCCGATTATGCTACCGGTGTACGGAAATTGTTAGATATCACAGAAGAAATTCAGGTAGAAAAGGTCTTTCGTACATTATATGAAGCAAAAGGTGTCACACCGGATGATGCGTTAGTTCTTGAAACCTGTCATTTCTTCCGGGATACCTCTACCGAATATATAAAACTCTATCCTGGGACCCTTCCGATTTTAGATTCTTTAAAAGCAGAGGGAAAAGGTATTTATCTTTTATCAAATGCACAGCGTTCCTTTACTGCACACGAACTGGACAAACTTGGTCTTACCAAATATTTTAATGATATCCTGATTTCCTCTGACTGTGGAGTAATGAAACCGAATCTAACCTTTTTTAAAATGCTGCTAAAGCGTTGTAACCTGAATCCAAAAGAATGTCTCTTTGTAGGTAATGATGAAATATGTGATATTTTCGGCGCAAAAAAAGCCGGAATGGATTCCTTCTATATCCATTCCAACTGTTCTCCGGAATTTACCGGCAAAATAAATCCTACCTACACCGCAATGGATGCATTAGAAACCGGTGTGGTAAAACTGCCATAATCAACTCAAAAACGGAGCTATCGCTTTCACAAACAAGATTCGTGAAACGACAGCCCCGTTCTTTTTATAGGTTCTATTTAAATTTGATGTAACTAAATATTCTTAAATCTCTTAACTTCTTCCTGAAGCTGTTTGGAAATCTCCTGATTCGTATCTGCTTCTGCTTTAATTGTACTAAGTGCATCTACAAGCTCGCTAGTGCTCTGTGCAGCTACCGTTACGCCCTGTGCACTCTCATCTACTGCTATATTAATGCCATCAATTTCGTCTGCCACAACTGCAAATCCTTTTCCGGCTGTCAAAGTATACAAAGGAATCAATTGCATCCAGAATATCTTTAAAGTCTTCCCGTGGAGCAAGTTCTAAGTATTTTCGCAAAAGTCTCGTTTCCAAGCTTCAAATCTCTTATAAGAGCTAACCACACCATTGGCATGCAGCTGTTGTAAATCCTCTTTGGTAATCTCTAGCGCCATTGCAATCTCAATATTCTGCTTTTTCTCATTAAAATCCGTTTCTTTCACTGCATAA
>CAMGET010000328.1 GCA_946055175.1 uncultured Roseburia sp. | reverse complement strand
GAAATAAATGGCATAACTAAGGCGCCTTTCTCTTTTGTATATATATGATTGGGGACGGTTCTTTTGTCTCGATTATCGGGACAAAAGAACCGTCCCTAATAAAGCAGTTTTTCCAGATCCTTCACCTGCTCCGGATAATAGTCACTGTACTGCTTCATAAATTCCCGAATCATCGGTATCTGATTGTCGGACCAGCCGGCACAAGCAAACGGTACGCCTGCTGCCTTTGCCATATCGTATCCGGGTTTTAGGTCGTCTACCATCAGAAGCTCCTCCGGTTTTAAACCATAAATGCGCATCGCCTCTTCCAGAGCAAACGGGTCCGGTTTTTTTCGCTCACATTCCCAGTCAAAAATATATTCCGGGATGGGTGCTCCTGCGGCCTCATAATCTCTGATAATGTGCGCTTTTGCAGAATGAGAAGACACGCAAATCCTGCCTCCGTTTTCTACATACTCCTGTAGCAGTTCGGGAAAGCCCTCATACATGCTCGCACTCTTTTTCGCAGCGCCTTCTCTCCAGCACTGTTCCTGATACGCCATCTCCTCTTTGTTAAAGCCCAGAATGTCATAGCACATGGCTGAAAATCCCGGTGTAAAATTCCATTTGATAAACTGCTCATAAGAAAGTTTCATCTGAGGCCTTAACTTTGAAAGAGCTTTGCAGAAGGACGGATAATGAATCTCCGGTGTACTCTTTACCACAGTGTCATCATGGTCTAACACCAGACACTTAATTCTCAATTCTTTTTTCATTTGTCTCTTCCTTTTTGGCTATAGCTTCTTGGAAAAATGTAAAAGGACGTCTTTTCTGGTTACGATTCCGATAAAAATTTTATCATCATCGACAACCGGAACGAAGTTTTGATTAATCATCCGGTCAAACAACCCTTCGATTGTCTCATGTATATTGACTGCTTTATTGTCCCTGTAACGGTGAAGCACACCAATCGGAAGATCTTCCAATTCATGCAATCTCGGGAAATCATGATCCTTTAAATACCACAGTAAATCCCCCTCTGTGACCGTTCCGATGTATTTTCCCTTTTTGCTTAATAGTGGAAGCGCTGTATAGCCATGATGCTCCATCTTTTCCAAAACCTGACGAAGCGTATCGCTTTCCTCTATGTATGCAACCTCTTCTTTGGGGGTAAGAAAAAATAAAATATTCATTCTGTTTCCCTTCTCCTAAATATGTTGTTTTCTTTTTCTATTTTAACAAATAAATAGGGCGGGTTCTATATAAAATATATGAAAGTTTTCTTAATTATTTTCCGGACGAACACAACTTAATAATACCTGTTACCGCTCCAAATAATACACCTGCAACCGGCCAGATAATCCAGCTGATGCCCCAGTTCATCGTAATGAAACTGTAGCCGAGATAAAGGGCTGTGATTACGCACCAGTAAATTGAAGCGAATGCATCTATTTTCTTATTTCCACGCTTTTGTTCAATACTGTAGTCCCCTACCTGAAGGAGTTTCTGATAGCTGCCCCATACCATGGATACTTTAATTATCAGATAAACGCCTGCTGACACAAAGAAGAAAATCAGGCAGGTTGCACATACCAAAGGAAAATCTTCTTCTGTTACAATAGCAGTAGCCGCTACCGGAATCACACTTAAAATACACAGTGCAACACCGATTGCAATACCACGGTGAAATTCATCCTCAAATTCATTCTTTTTCTTTTCAACGATTCCCTTTACTCCATAAATTAAAGAAATTTCATCTTTCTCAAGGTACTCATATTTGCTCAGTTTTAATCCGTTCAAAATCAGAGTCACAACAGCTACCGTAATGATCACAAGTAACGCAACCAGACCGATTCCGCCTGCCATATTTTCTGTTATTGCAGCTCCCACAGTTTCTGAGTAGCCTCCCAAAAAGATTAAAAGTACCGGTGATAAAATACAAAGTACCACTCCCGTTGCTATCTTAGATGCCACCTCGCGAACCGTATCCATATAAGTATTTGCTTCCTCTAAGGTTACGATTCTGTCATCATTTCTCTCTATCGTTTCCTCACCCGTATATGCGATTTCTTCCATTTCATCTTTTACAAGGTAATCCACACTCACACCAAAGAGTTCACTCATCTTTACAAGTAAATCCATCCCCGGGATTGCTGCGCCGGATTCCCATTTTGATACGGACTGCCGGCTAACTGACAGCTGTTCTGCGAGCTGTTCCTGTGACCAGTCGTTTTTCTTTCTTAACATTGTTATTTTTTCTGAAATAATCATAACTTTCCCCACCTTTCTGTCTTGTTTCGACAATGTCACTATAGCAATTATAGCAGTTGCGCACTACCAATTCCACATGGAATTTACGCAACCCGCGGTTGCAGAAGTCCTTTTTTTGCGATAAAATTAGTTCAAAAGTAATAGGTGGGGGTTTTCATGCAACTATTTGATTATGAGAAGCAACACATTGACTTGTTAAGAGGTTCCCTGGCAGAATGTACGTTATTTTTAAAGCGGAATGACCGATTTCCTCTTTCCGTGCCGGGAAAAATCGCCGCATACGGAAACGGTGTCCGTCACACCATAAAAGGCGGAACCGGTTCCGGCGAAGTAAATTCCCGCTACTTCGTTTCTGTGGAAGAGGGATTACGTGCTGCCGGTTTTACCATTACGACAAACAACTGGCTGGATGATTATGACCGAAAGCTTGCACAGGCACTTGTTCTTGATTTCATAAAAAAACTCTGCGTATGTCATTTTTTCCCTCCATTTTTCGACCAACAGTCGATTGTTTATATTGAAATGTTATCACAAGTTTCGACCAGTGGTCATTATTCAAAACGCAAAAAAACTCACAATTTTTTCCACAATTAAGGGTTGTTTTTGTATCATTGTTCTCTATTGTTTGC
>CAMGET010000327.1 GCA_946055175.1 uncultured Roseburia sp. | reverse complement strand
GGTAAAGACCTTAACAACCTTCTGGCCTTCCATCATTTCTTCAATGTAACCATTTAAGGCACCCAGAGATTTTTGCTGTGCTACAAAGTACTTGGAGCTTTGCGCACCGACTTTCCCGCTGACGAAAATGTTTAAGCCTACCATTGCAACAGTAAGAATCGTAAGCGGAACATTTAACAACAGCATCATGGTAAATACGCCAACGATCGTAATGGCACTGTTAATCACCTGAGGAAGTGCCTGGGATACTAATTGGCGGAGGGCATCAATATCGTTGGTATAGATGGACATGATGTCACCGTGTGCGTGTGTATCGAAATATTTAATCGGAAGATTTTCCATGTGTGTAAACAGTTCACCACGCATACGACGCTGGGTTCCCTGAGTAACGGTTACCATCAGCCTGGCTTGCACATAGGCTGCGATAATACCAACTGCATAAAAGCATGCAACTCTTCCGATTGCCCTTGCCAATTCTGAAAAATCCGGATTGGCTTGCCTGGTTAAAGGAATGATGTAATCATCAATTAAGGTCTGCATAAATTTGGTTCCCTGTATATTTGCCAATACAGAGAGGAAAATACAAATGACAACGATTACAAGATGAAACGCATAGTATTTTCCAATATAGCGGAGCAAGCGCATAAAGAGCTTTCCCGGATTTTTTACCTTTGGTTTCGGACCTCTAGGACCTCTAGAACCCGGTCCGCGCATGGGTTTTTGTCCTGCCATTATGCCGCACCTCCTTCATCAAAATCACCACTGCCGGAAGTCTGGGCTTCATAGACTTCACGGTAAATGGCATTTGTTTCCAACAATTTTTCGTGGGTGTCGAATCCGTCTATGACACCATCATTTAATACGATAATCCGATCCGCATTTTGAACGGAAGAAATACGTTGGGCAATGATAAGCTTTGTCGTATTTGGAATTTCTTCTGCAAAAGCTTTCCGAATTTTTGCATCGGTAGCCGTATCAACAGCACTGGTGCTGTCATCCAGAATCAAAATTTTTGGCTTCTTAAGAAGTGCTCTGGCAATACAAAGACGCTGTTTCTGACCTCCGGAAACATTGGCTCCACCCTGTTCGATATGGGTTTCATAGCCATCCGGGAATCGTTCAATGAATTCATCTGCGCAGGCTAATTTGCAGGCATGCTGACATTCTTCGTCTGTAGCATTTTTATCTCCCCAGCGTAAGTTTTCATAAATGGTACCGGAGAAAAGCACATTCTTCTGTAATACGACGGACACTTCATTACGGAGCGTATCCATATCATAAGTACGAACGTCTTTGCCGCCGACTAAAACACGACCTTCGTTCACATCATATAAACGACTGATTAAGTTCACCAGAGAAGACTTCGAACTTCCGGTTCCGCCGATGATGCCAATGGTCTCACCGGAATGAATGGTCAGATTGATGTCATCTAATATCGGGCGTTGTGCATGGTCATTGTAACGGAAGGTAACATGGTCAAAAACAATGCTTCCATCCGGGATGTCGTAATCAGGATACTCCGGGTTGGTAAGTGTACTTTTTTCATTTAGCACTTCACAGATACGTTTTCCCGCAGCAGCACTCATGGTAAGCATAACAAAAATCATGGAGAGCATCATCAGGTTCATTAAGATGTTCATACAATAGGTGAGTAAGCTCATTAAATTACCGGTGGAAAGATCTCCGACAACAATCATTTTTGCTCCGAGCCAGCTGATAGCAATAATACATCCGTAAGAGGCTAACTGCATCAGTGGACCGTTGAAGGCGAGAATTTTTTCTGCCTGCGTGAACATCTGACTGAGGTTGGTGTTGGCTTTCCCAAATCGTTCCTTTTCATAATCCTCTCTGACAAAAGCCTTTACCACGCGAATGGCGGAAACATTTTCCTGTATTGATGCATTTAATTCGTCATATTTTTCGAAGGTTGCAGAAAAATATCTGTGTGCTTTTGTAATCATAAAGCTAAGGAAAAGACCGAGAATGATGACTGCAACAACATAAACACTGGCAAGCTTCGGGCTGATATAAAACGACATAAATAAGGCGCAAATCAGCGAGATAGGTGCACGAAAGCAGATTCGTAAAATCATCTGGTAGGCGTTCTGCACGTTGGTAACATCCGTGGTAAGACGTGTAATTAAGCCCGCCGTACTGAATTTATCAATGTTAGCGAAGGAAAAGGTCTGAATGTTTTCAAACATGGCCTTTCTTAAATTCTTCGCAAAACCAGTAGAGGCTTCGGCTCCGAATCGACCACCCATAATTCCGGAAAAAAGCGAGATGCATGCGATAACCAGCATGAGACCGCCCATAACAAAGATATGGGACAGGTTGCCGGCTTCCACACCGTCGTCAATAATTGAGGCCATTAATAAAGGAATCAGCATTTCCATCAATACTTCCAAAATCATAAAGCATGGAGTAATAATGGAAGGCGTTTTGTATTCTTTTATCTGGCCTGCCAAAGTTTTTAGCATAAATGAAACCATCCTTTCTATATATATTTTTTACTTGATTTTTGATTGTTAGTGTGCTAACAATATAATTATACTTCGAATAGATGGATTGTCAATTATTAATTCAAAAAAAGAAATATTCTGATTGAGGTGGGATAGGAATATGGAAAAAAAAGAAAATGTCGGATACAAAATAAGACTTTTGCATAATCAGCTACATAAACGTATGGAATATAATAAGAAACAAAGCGAGGCAGAAACCGGTGACCTTACAAGAATGCAGAGGTTTACAATCGGGTATTTGCACCACAATACTGACAGAGATATTTACCAGAAGGATTTGGAAGCAGAATTTGCGATTTCCAGAGCGACGGCATCCAATATGCTAGCGGTTATGGAACGGAAAGGCCTTATAAAAAGA
>CAMGET010000326.1 GCA_946055175.1 uncultured Roseburia sp. | reverse complement strand
ACAATCATGTAATATTCTAAAAATAGTAACTGCCCAAAAGATAAGAGCCATTCCAAGTAACTCAATACATAAGGGTAACGTAAGGAAAGCATATACTTTGTCATTTAACATAACCGTCAACCATACCGCACTCCAAGCCAGACACATTATGACTGCAGCCGTTTCGCCAAACGGATATTTGCTGCACAATATTCCAAAACAAATACACGCTGTAACTACCATAGGAAAAACAAACTGTACCAGCAATTCTGACAGAGTAATGTTCATTGTTATGGAAGAGATTCCACAAAAAACAGTAATCAGCAAAACATCTACCATACCAAACAACATCATCCGTGCCGCATATATCTGGCGCAAGGAATAATAAGAAGCAGCTTCAATTTCCATAAACCCACATGTCCTGCTTTTCCACAATTCGGGGATGATTAAGATCACAAATAATGTAGCTGCCACTCCCATGCTTCTTTGAATATGCTGCAGTGCCTGTAATTTGGGCAGCGCTGCCCACAATAGCAGTAGAAGTATAAATTGAAATAACCACCATTTCTTTCGGATAAGTCCTAGCTGAAGCCATAGAAATTCCCAATCATTCAACCGCTTTTCCTGCTCCCCGGCGTAAAATGTATCTATTGATTTTTTAATCGTTTCCTGTATATGCTTCTCCTTCGGTGTAACAATCATTTCTTTTTTACAATTCCTGATTTGTTCCTCCAGTTTCATATAGCTCCTCCTTCCTTAAGATTCTCTCCAATTGCATCTTTGCACGCCTCACACGATATTTTGCTAAAGGCAGACTTATTTGCAATACGCATGCTATCTCTGTAAGTTTTAAGTCTTGAAAATAATAGAGGACAGCAACCTCATATAGTTCATCAGGCAGCTGCCTAAGTGCCCATTCTATCGTCATTTTATCCAAAATAACCTCTTCATGGTTTCTACCCAAACCAAGCGCCTCATTTATCTCCTGTTCCTCCATTGGATTTTCTTTTATTTTCTTGTAGTAATCCCTGCAAAGATTTCCTGCTATCGTGTACAAATAGTTTTTTGTTTTTCCCACATAATGGTAATCAGATAATTTTGCAAAAAAACGCACGAAGGTTTCCTGTGTTAAATCTTCGGCATATGTCCTATCAAAGCAATGGTAGCTGCAATAGTTCAATATTTCTTCATAATACTTGCGAACAAATACTTCAAATGCGGCTTCATCGCCTTGCTTCATTCTTTTTATTAATAGGAAATCAGCATCCACAAAATCCTCCTTTCCCGTTGTTGAAGTTCAAAACGTTTATCACTTTCTATTCTGTATAACGAATCATAACCCATAAAAGATAGTCTGAATACCATTAAGTTTAAGTTAAGTTAAATTTTATCATAAAAGAAAGCCCCATAAACACCAGTCAAATCGAAGATTTGATTTGTTTATAGGACTTCTCCATATCATTTATACTCTTAGAATTCAGTAACTAGCTGTTAATCTATGCTTAGCAAACACCCTGAGCTAACATAGCATTAACAACTTTTTCAAAGCCGGCAATGTTTGCACCTGCAACATAGTCGCCTTCTTTTCCGTAACGCTTTGCAGCATCATCGATGTTGTGGTAGATGTTAACCATAATGTTCTGAAGTTTTGCATCAACTTCCTCGAAAGTCCAGCTAAGTCTCTCAGAGTTCTGGGACATTTCAAGAGCTGAAGTAGCAACACCACCTGCGTTTGCAGCTTTTCCACCAACGAACCATACTCCATTTTCCTGGAAATATTTTGTAGCATCTAAAGTAGTAGGCATGTTTGCACCTTCACAAACAGTCATAACACCATTTGCCACAAGCATCTTAGCATCTTCAAGGTTCAACTCGTTCTGAGTTGCACATGGAAGCGCGATATCACACTTAACTGACCATACGCCATGCTCCCCGTTTTTCTTCTCATGATACTCTGCACTTGGTCTTGCTGCTGCATACTCGGTAAGACGGGCACGTTTTACTTCTTTTACTTCTTTAAGAAGCGCAACATCAATTCCTTCCGGATCATAAATCCATCCGGTAGAATCAGAACAGGTAACCGGCTTCGCACCCATCTGCTGTGCCTTCTGAATTGCATAAATTGCTACGTTTCCTGCTCCGGATACACATACGGTCTTGCCTTCCATAGACTGTCCGTGGCACTTCATTAATTCCTGTGTTAAATATAACAAACCATATCCGGTTGCTTCGGTACGGGCAAGAGATCCTCCATAGGTAAGTCCCTTTCCGGTAAGCACACCTTCGTACAGATTGGTAATTCTCTTGTACTGACCAAACATATAGCCGATTTCACGGGCACCTGTTCCGATATCACCTGCAGGAACGTCCGTATCAGCTCCGATATATTTGTAAAGCTCTGTCATAAAGCTCTGGCAGAATGCCATGATTTCTCTATCTGATTTTCCCTTTGGATCAAAGTCAGAACCACCTTTACCGCCACCGATTGGAAGACTGGTAAGTGAGTTCTTGAAAATCTGCTCGAAGCCTAAGAATTTGATAATTCCTAAGTTTACAGAAGGATGTAATCTAAGCCCTCCCTTGTATGGTCCGATTGCATTATTAAACTGTACACGGAATCCTCTGTTTACCTGAACCTGTCCTTTATCGTCTACCCATGGTACACGGAACATAATCTGTCTGTCCGGCTCGGTAATTCTCTCTAAAATTGCCTCTTTTCTGTAAAGCTCTTCATTTGCATCAATAACAGGTCTTAAAGACTCTAATACTTCTTCTACGGCTTGTAAAAACTCAGGTTCAGATGCATTTTTTTCTTTTACTTTTGCTAACACTTCATCAACGTATCCCATATCCATATTCTCCTTTATAATATAAAAAGTGTTTTCTGATAAAAGCCCATCATATGCTTT
>CAMGET010000325.1 GCA_946055175.1 uncultured Roseburia sp. | reverse complement strand
AAATATGCGTTATCGCCCTCACCCGCTCAATTGCAGACACCCATAGGGCGATAACGCATGCACAAGCATTTGCTATTCCTTTATGTATTTGTCACCATTACGCAGCAAATAACTGCCACAATTGGTGAACACCACATCCGGTCTGTCTATGATAAACGGATAAGCTTTAATCGTAATCTTCTCCCCAGACACCGTATAGGAACATGTTTCCGATTTGTTAAAACTCTCCTTTTTATAGCCAGACGTATACCAAATCCAATCGTAACCCCAGGTCTTCACCGTGCATTCTTTGCTTGAGGTGAAAGTAATGCGGACATTATACTCCGCTTCTAACGGATAGTCATCATCACCTTCCAAATAGATATCGGTATAGCGATAACTGTTTCCAACGACGCTGCTCCCGCTAATTCCACCAGAGCCATCCTCGTCATCATTGCCACATGCACAAAAAGCGCACGCCAACAGCATTAACATCATGCTGTACATTAACACTTTTTTCATGATAAACTTTTATATTTTAGATAGTGATTATTGAAGTTCATCGCACACCAACGGATTTATCCTCACGCCCCACATTGTGCATCAGTGAGAATCCGCGGCAGAAGCGTCTCAGACGTTCAGCCTTTTCATGTACAGAAAGGCGGGAGGCTGTGGTAGAACGCGTAGACACCGCTTTAGGTGCTGAGGGGAGATACTGCTCAATGGGAGTGTAAACAAAATCAAAAATTTCCCCAGAGTTTTCCTGCTTTATCGTGCCGTCTTCGTTGAGAATATATTCTACAGAATGTTCATAAGGTTTTGAACTACCATAAGCCTTGCTATATGAAGCGAGGAGATTTTTAGGACCTATGCCACAGAGTCCGGCTGCACGCATGGTAACCTCATCGCAGTTTGACCAAAGTCCAGGATACTGACGGTATTTGTTCTCCTGTTCCCCGTATGTGGTCTTAATAGTACGGCTTTCACTGTCATCTTTTCTTTCCATTTTCACAAGATTTCCCTGCTCCCATGTGTATTCTTCGCACTCATCATAATGTTCAGTCTCCACCTCCGAACCTTCGGTGTATTTTGAATCTTCGGTATAACGTTCCGTGCGCAGGTGCCCTTCTCCATCATATTCAAAGGTCATTGTTACTGTCATTTCTTCAGTATACTTTACCCCGTCCTCATATTCGCTTTCGCTGAAACTTCCTTTAATCTTTGTAATATATCCCTTCGAGTTGAAGGAGCAGGAAAGATTTGGTAATTCACCATCATACAAAGAAATCAGGCCTTTCTCGTAATTGATGCTCCACTCCTCTTCATTGTAATAGTATGCTGCAACGGGACGGAAGTTTTCATCGTATTCATAACGCGTATGGCCCAATTGCGTCAGGAGCACTTTGCCCTGGCTCACCAGAGGGTTGCCGGCAGCATAGCTGTTGGCATTGGCCTCATCATCATCGCTGCAAGAACAGCATACCGCTCCTGCAGAAAGCATCATCATGATGCTGTAAAAAATGGATTTTTTCATAATAGGATAATAAATGATTTTATATTCATATGTTAATTTCTAGTGTAACCTTTGTCCGTAGACCATCGGCCACCTGTAAGCTTTCCGTTGGCATAGGTAAATGTCATAGACTCGTCTGATTCCCCAGTACTAGAATCGACAGCCTTGCCACTCGTCTTGATGTCATTTCCACTGATTTTGTAGGTGAAAGCATATTCTACAACATGGTAGTTCACATTGTCCCAGCAATAGTGGAGATTTCCGGTCTTGTTGCTGTTGAAAGTCAGCGAAATGTTCGCCTTTCCTCCGGATACGGTGGCATGCCACGTCCCTACGATGTCGGCGGTTTCCACGTCATCGCTGCAGGAGAGGAAAGACAGGCCAAATGTAAGCATCATGATGATGCTGTAGAAAATAGATTTTTTCATAATAGGATAATAAATGATTAAAGGGAAAACAAATTCCTAAATGTGTTTTTGTCGGTTTCAGCACTACTTCAGGAAGGTCCATGCCGGTTCGTCCTGACTGTCCTCGATGTTTGCCAGGAAATTACCGTGGTAAACCAGTTGCCAGTCGTCATTGGCCCATTGTTCACGATCACAGAACGGATAATTGCCCTTCATCGTCACAACCTGTCCCGCCACAGAGTAGGTGCCGGTTTTCGTCTCGTCGAAGAAATACTGACGATAGGCACCATTGCTCCACATGTAGTATGACCCTTGCCTTCTGATGGAATAGGATGTGGAGGTCTTGAATGTAAGATAGAGATTCAGGTGATCATCATATCCGTGCGACGTAGTAGTCCGGTTGTAGATTACCGTACGGCCCACAAGATTCACCTTGTTTCCGGTCTCGCTCCCCGAACCCGGCGTATCCGGGTCGTCAGGGATGATTTCTGCCTGGTCTTCCTCGTCATCACCGCAGGCAGAGTAAATCGGCACTACCGACAGGAAGGCACTGAAAACAAACAGACGCATGAAAAGTTTTGTCATAGTTTCAGGTAGTTTTATGAAATAAATTGTTTCGCTTCTTCTATTATAGAGCGTACAGCACCGCAAATTCTGTCAGCAACATTGCAAATTACATGAAATAGGACAAAGATACGACTGCACCATGGCTTAGCGCCTTATCCTTGAACTTGAATTTGGGGGAATACATATAATATCCTGCAGACAGGGCTGCACTTTTATATATTAATGCCAGACGGGCACTGAAGTAACCGTCAAAGTAGTATCCCTTTCCATAAATCTGATGCTCAGTTCTTTTGATTTGTTCACCAAAAATGGTGCTGTACGTTTTACGCTCCGTAACTTCTGTGCGCTTATACTCATCCACGATTCTGAATATCGGACCGATTGTGGGGATGAGGAAGACACGGATATCATCTTCGTCATAAAGCCGGAAGGAATAATTGATACCGAAATCAATCTT
>CAMGET010000324.1 GCA_946055175.1 uncultured Roseburia sp. | reverse complement strand
CCATGTGGATGTACTGTGTGTTCTTCTTTTGCATTGACTGCCGACAGAATCCTGTCCCGGTACATGAGTCCCCTCTGGATACTGTAAAATCCAAATCTTCTGCGTATCTCATCAACCGCTGAATCCATCTTCATCTGCTTTTCACGCTTCTCCACACTTGAGAACAAATCAATCTGTTCCCAATAATTATCTGTTACTAAGTCTGCACCTCGGACACCAATACTGCGTATTGGTTTGCTCCAGTTATAGTTTTCCTTAAATATCTGATAAGCGTATGCAACTATCTCTCCGGTGATATTCGTTGCGTGGTCAATCTTTTTCTGACGGGTAAAAGAGAATAGCTCATTATCCCTGACACTTATCTCAACCACTCTGCACCGGAATCCATTCTCACGAAGTCTTGCTGCAACACTCTCAGCCAGAATATAAAGAACAATCTTTACATCCTCATCGCATACTAAATCCTTTGGTGTCGTTGTGCTGTTTCCCACCGATTTGATTGGAGCGTGGGTATTCTCCAGTTTGACAGGTGATTCATCATAGCCATTAGCAAATGACCATAAGATGCTGCCCATCTTTCCAAGGTGGCTGTTAAGCATCCCTTCATCTGCCCTTGCAAGATCACCTATGGTTCTGATACCGAATTTTGCAAGCTTCTGATTCGTGCTCCTTCCGACATATAGCAGATCACTTACCGGAAGTGCCCATGCCTTCTGCTTAAACTCACTCTTATACATAGTTGTGATTGCATCCGGCTTCTTATAATCTGAACCAAGCTTTGCAAATATCTTATTGAAAGAAACACCAACACTCACTGTGATGCCAAGCTCTGACTTCATTCTCTTGCTGATTTCCTGTGCAATGAGCAATCCATCCCCTTTAAGGGAGCTGCTCCCTGTCACATCAAGCCAGCACTCATCAATTCCATATGGCTCCTGCTTGTCCGTATATTCTGCATATATCTCATGCGCCATCCTTGAGAACCGAAGATATAAGTCCATTCTTGGTGAAACAAATGTTATGTCCGGACAGACCTGCTTTGCCTGCCAGAGCGCCATTCCTGTTTTCACACCGTACTTCTTGGCAATATAGTCAGCAGTTAAGACAATCCCATGTCTTGCCTCCGGGTCACCGCCTACTGCCAGTGGCTTTCCTGCAAGCTCCGGATGATGCAGATGCTCAATCGAAGCATAACAACAGTTGATATCTGAATGAAGTATTACCCTGTCTCCCATCTGCATAACCTCCTGCATTTAATCTATCACTACCATAACCTTTAGTCCAAGTATATGAGTAATGTTCCTTACAGGGCATAGTATAACCCCAAGAATAATCGACTGTCAACGGACACATGTGTCTGTTTTCTCATTATATTGGATTTTTAACTTGAATAATTGGTACTATTGCTATATACTATGGAGTGAAAAGAGACATTAGAAATCAACTAATTGGAAAGAAAAGAGGCGTATGTATGTACTCAATCGGAGAAATCATTTCAACATATAGAAAAAAGAAAGGCTTGCTCCAGCAGGATCTCGCTGATGAACTGGCAAAAGAAGGCATCAAGATTTCCTATAAAGCCATATCCAACTGGGAGAGAAATCTTGCTGAACCAAGCGTTACCATATTTTACAAAGTGTGTAGAATCCTTGGTATCACTAATATGTATGAAGCATATTTTGGAGTAAATCCTGCTGATCCTTTTTCATCACTTACTGATGAAGGCAGGGAAAAGGCTATGGATTATATCAATCTGCTCCACGCATCCGGAATGTATGAAAAGCAAACTGCTAAGATAATTCCATTCAGAAGCATTGATATTTTTGAAAATGCAGTATCAGCCGGAACCGGTAACTTTCTCGTAGACGGACCTAAAGAGACTGTACGCATAGATGAATCTATTCTGCCGGAAGATACAACTTTCGGTGTACGCATTAGTGGTGACAGTATGGAACCTGAATTCCACGATGGTCAGATTGCATGGGTATTGCAACAGGAATCTGTTGCTAATGGAGAAATCGGCATCTTCGCTCTGAACGGAGAAGCCTATATCAAGAAGTTAAAGGACGACAAAGACGGAATTTTCCTTATCTCACTCAACGAAAAGTATGCACCTATCAAGGTTGGAGAAAATGACCGCTTAGACATATTTGGAAAAGTTCTTGGAAAATCTGATGCTTCTGCTCTTACCGATCATTGCCGATAAAAACGCAAGTCCTTTTTATTGGACACATTTTTTTTGCATAATTGACAATAAGAAAATATCTATAGAACTGAAAGAAGGGATTTTTTATGGTGGTCACAAATAATATCAGAGAAATCCGTGAACAGCGTGGCATTTACCAGAATGACCTTGCCGCTGCTATCGGATTCAGCACCAAAACTGTCAGCAGGGTAGAACGTGGGGACGGCGCCCCATCTGCCGAATTTATGCTACGAGTATCTAAGTACTTTAATATGCTGGTGGAAGATGTATTTCATGTAGAGGAATAACGTGGAGCGAGTGAGCTCAATATTCAGCTCGCTCCGCTATCTTTCTTAAACTGAAAATCTTCTTTTATCTATTCCATATTCACACCAAATATGTTCTATCATACCATCTCCTCGTCCCAAAAAATCAACTTGTTCGCGCCATGCATTAATACCAGCTTCATCAAGCAACTTTTCAAATTCAACATATTCATCACTATTCAAATTTTTCCTCATAAGATTTTTTAATAATGTATCCTCCTCAGATTGAACATAATCTACACTTATTGGTTCGTCTTTTATTAATTCTTTTATAGCACAGTATGTATTAAATATCGAATCGTTCTTTTTAAGTGTTTTCTCAAGGACTTGCTGAACCAATTGCTTCTCATAATATTTTACATACACTTTAGGTCAGTTTACAAGGAACTACACGCAGACCGTGAAACGGGCTGCTGACAA
>CAMGET010000323.1 GCA_946055175.1 uncultured Roseburia sp. | reverse complement strand
GTGTATGCGGACGAACACCTTATTTATGAATTCAGAATGCCGGAGAGTATTTTTGGACATAACAGCGGTGCCAAATTTCATTTTATAGAAATTCCTGTACAGGCAGAAGAAATAAAGGTTGTGATTAAGACCATTCATGATGAGAAGTGGAAGGATGCACCCGAATTCTATGTGGGGGATGGACTGGCAATTTATCGGAATCATATCAAAGATTCTCTGCCGGACATTGTGTTAAGTCTATTTTGCATTTTGTCGGGGGCTTTTTTGGTTGGTTACTGGCTCGTAGTAAAAAAGAAAAATATTGCAGAACGCAGTTCTCTGTACTTTGGACTTTTTACAGTTGTACTCGGCGCATGGACTGTTCATCAGACAGATTTTGCAACCATTGTTGTGAATAACCGAACGGCAGCATCTTTCTGCGGTTTTATGCTGACGATGCTTATGATAGTTCCGTTTGTGCTGTTTGTGAAAAGTTTTTTGGAGGCTGAGGACACGCATCTTGCATATGGAATTTGTTGGACTGCGATTGTGGTTACAGTTATCAATACGGCCGGACATATGATGAATCTGTGGCGCTTCAAGGATACTGCACCGGCGATTCATATCTGCATTGCGGCAGGGTTGTTATATCTGGTGTATGCTGCTATTTGCCGAATAAGGCGGTATGGTTTCGACCATAAGGTAAAGACAAACCTCATAGGGGCTGTTATCCTGATTTTTTCTGTTATTGTTGATTTGTCTGCGTTTTACATGGACGGACTCAAAGCGGATATCGTCGGAAGACTTGGCTTGCTGATTTATATTGTACTATTAGGAAGAGAGACGACATTAGAGTTTTTCAAACAGGTAGAGGAAGGCAGAAAAGCAGAGATTTATAAGGAACTGGCAGAAAAGGATATGATGACCGGACTTTACAATCGTAATGCGTTTGATGACTGGGAATATAACTGCAAGGACCCGGAAGATGTGATGCTGGCGACGTTTGATTTGAATAATTTAAAGCAATGCAACGATACCATGGGTCATGAGATCGGCGATAAATATATTATTGATTCGTCAAATCTGATAAAGCAGATGTATGGAGATATTGCAACATGCTATCGAATTGGCGGAGATGAGTTCTGTGCGGTAATCGAGCATGCAAAGGATGTTGATATGAAGGCCCGTTTGGAGCAGCTTAAAAGGGCACAGGATGATTATAATGCAAAGTCTTCAGATATTAATATGCAGATTGCATGCGGCTATGCTTCCTTTGAAGAGGCAGATTTGACGATTCAGGGAACCAGAAGCAGAGCAGATGCCAGAATGTATGTACATAAAAAGGAATTGAAGAAGCAGTAAGAAATGATGCGCGTCCACTTTGGTGGGCGCATTTTTGAGCTTGGTCCTGTTTCTGATGAAGTGCGTGAAAAAATCATGACAGAAAAAAACTTGGAAACGCTTAAAAAATGGCATAAACTGGTAGCAAAAGCAGAATCCATGGAAGAATTTCTAAAAGCGATGTAGAATATAGAAAGTATTTTGCATTGTTTATTTTCGTGTTAATAGAGTGATTCGTAGACAGTCTATTGCATGAAATCTCTGGCAGATAAATTTTACTAGGATATATCTGCCGTCAAATGTAGCAAGTCAACCGGTTCAGGGAGAGTACCAATAAAAATAGGCAGAGGAGTTCCATAGTTGTGTGACCGCGATGTTAACGAGCTGAAACTGTTGAAAAACAAAAGGCTTTATGATAGTATTTAGGAGATATTTGAAGTTTTACAAATCCCGTAAATGCAGGAGGTTTAATTCATATGGAACAGTATAAGCAGGAATTTATTGAATTTATGGTAGAAAGCGATGTGCTTAAATTTGGTGAGTTTACGTTAAAGAGCGGACGCAAATCCCCATTTTTTATGAACGCAGGTGCCTATGTAACAGGCAGCCAGCTGATGCGTCTTGGTGAATATTATGCGAAAGCAATTCATGATAACTACGGAGATGATTTTGATGTCTTGTTCGGACCGGCATACAAGGGTATTCCGATTAGTGTTGTGACAGCAGTGGCTTACAGCAAACTGTACGGAAAGGAAATCCGCTATTGCTCTGACCGTAAGGAAGAAAAGGACCATGGGGCAGATAAGGGCAGCTTCTTGGGAAGTAAGTTAAAAGACGGCGACAGAGTTATTATGATTGAAGACGTTACCACTTCCGGAAAATCCATGGAAGAAACAGTTCCGAAGGTAAAAGGCGCAGCAAATGTTGAAATTCTTGGACTTATGGTCTCTTTAAACCGCATGGAAGTAGGACTTGGCGGAGAAAAGAGTGCGTTAGAGGAGATTCAGGAGAAATATGGTTTCAGAGCCTGCGCAATTGTATCCATGGCAGAAGTAGTGGAACATTTGTATAATCGCGAGTGTCAGGGCAGAGTGGTGATTGATGATACCATCAAGGCTGCAATTGACAAGTATTATGAAGAATATGGCTGCAAATAATAAGAAGAGCACAGGCGGCTCAAAAAAGCCGAATGGCAGAAACCGTACCTTAGCGGTTCTGCTTTTTCTGCTTTATTTTGCAATCCTGTTTTACTTTCTGTTTTTTTCAGAAAAGATGGGGAGAACCTATTCGGAACGGGAGTACCACTATAATCTGATTCCGTTTTTGGAAATAAAGCGGTTCCTTGTGCATTATAAGGTGTTGGGAGCAAAAGCGGTTACATTAAATTTATTGGGAAATGTTCTGGCATTTATGCCGTTTGGATTTTTTCTTCCGGTTTTTTCCAGACGCTGTCATATTTTTCTGAACACGGTGTTTTACAGTTTTGAATTAAGCCTTTTTGTAGAATTGATTCAGCTGGTTACAAAGGTTGGAAGCTTTGATGTGGATGATCTTATTTTAAATACGCTGGGCGGAGCACTTGGCTTTTTGGTGTATCAGGTGTTTGCATGGATTGG
>CAMGET010000322.1 GCA_946055175.1 uncultured Roseburia sp. | reverse complement strand
GATTTCTTTTAAGACAATATCAAAAAATTCTTTGTTTGGTTTTTCTACGCCTAGTACATCCGAAATGAATATGCCATCCAAAAGAGTATCCAGTTTTGAATTCTTTAATTTCCGATCCTGTGCCACTTTTGTTCCGTTGGTAACTGCAACCTGTTTCACCCTTGGTTTCAGCTTTTTCACCAATTCGTATCCGTTGTCACAAAATACAACAGTATCTCCCAGTCGCACCTGATATTCTTCGTTAAAACTTTCGGCCTTTTCTACCGGTAATCCCTCCGCTTCAAAAAATTCCACAAATCTTCCGATTAAGACTTCCGGTTTTGTCAACTCACCGCGTTCTAAGGCTTCCCAGTATTTGCGATTAATTTTTACATACCGTTCCAGCATCTCATCCGTGCAGATTCCCATCCCATGTGAGGCAAAACACCGGTTAATTGCAGCTTTTTCTGCCGCTTCAAAATTTAATAAGGTACCATCGATGTCCCATAAAACTGCTTTAATCATTTTCTACCACCTTAAACCGGATTGTCGCATCGGTCAGTTGCTGCGCCAGCTGTGCCAGTGTTGCTGTCGTAGCACTTGTATCGTCCATAGCCTTTGCACAACCTTCGATACTTCCCTGAATGTCGGAAGTATTCTCCACTGCTGCATCAGAAGAGTTTCTGACATCTGCAAACAATCTTGTCACCTGATTAATCTCAGGCACTGTTTTATCCACCTTTGCCAAAATTTCTGCTGCCAAATTATCTACTTCATCAGAGTCTGTGTAATAATCCTCACTCAGCTGCAGATATCCGTCCATCTGTGGCTGAATCTTATCGTCAATAAATTCTAACAGTTCTTTACTGTTATCCTTTAATCCCTCAAAGGCCTTTTGAACCTTTTCGATTGTCTCCTGGATTGCTGCAACGCTTCTGGTCGATTCTTCCGCTAATTTGCCCACTTCATCCGCAACAACTGCAAAACCTCTACCCTGTTCGCCTGCTCTTGCTGCTTCTATGGATGCATTCAAAGCCAAAAGATTCGTCTGATCTGAAATACCGGCTATCACATCTGCCATTTCGCGTATTTCATTTACCACCTTGGCTTCTTCAATACTTCTTTCCATTTTTTCACGCTGTACATCACAAATTTCCCTGCTCTCATCAATCGCTGATTTTGCAGATTTTTGCGCTGCTAAAGCCTTCTGCTTGCAGCGCTCGGCATTTTGATTCTGTGTCTTGGCGTTCTCTGCCAGTTCATGGATACTTGCATCTACACGCTTCATAGTATCGGAAATATTGTTAATGTTATACTGATTTTCCTCATTTCCCACCAACACATCCTCTGCCGCCTCATTAATCATTTGCATACGTCCGGAAATTTCATCCGTCGTTGCACAGAGTTCTTCACCGGCTGCACTCACGTCCATAGCACAGTTTACGATTTCTACCATTAATTCGTCGATTTTTTCGGAGGCTTTATTTAAGTTCACACAGACATCTCCGATCTCATCTTTCCCATTTTGATGGATGCGGTAGGTAAGATCTCCATTTGCAAGGGCAACAGCATAATTCAAAATCTTATTTAAAGATTTCCGAATATTCTCAGCCAAAAGAAACGCAGCTACAAGCGCAATCAACTGCGCTACAATTGCAAGCGCAAACATGTTATTTTTCACCCGCTCCAACTGCTGCAGCAGTTCAGTCTGCCCCTGTGCCATATTACCTTCAATGATTTTTCCAAATTGTGTATAAGCAAAAACTGTTAAAATCGTGCTCACAATAAATACCGGGATAAATACCTGTAACATCAGGCGTATCCGTATACTATGTACCCCAAATTTTTTTTCTTTTTTCTTCATAGTCCCTTGCCCCAAATCGTATAATAGAAAGCTCGCTCTGTGAACTTTCTACTCACATATATCATATTTAGTATATTAGTACTAAAATTTTACCATAGTTTTCGGAAAGGAGCAATCTCTAAATATTGCGTTTACTGCATTTTCATACTCAATTAACCGATTTGCTTTCTTTATCTGTTTTAAATATGTATCCGCACCCTCAAAGCTTTCTCCCATATAGCTCCACAATTCTTTCATTTTAAATAGAGTATTTCTGTCACCGGACATGATGTTGCGATAACCTTCAAATATTTCGTCATGAAAAGAGCTCAGCCGTTTTATCATATCTTCCTCAGAGACTTTTTCTCCGCGAATCTGTAAAATCAAATCGGGTCTTCTTAAAACACCCCGGCCTATCATCACTCGGTCAATCTGTGGAAATGTGTCTTTTATCTGCTCTGCATCCGCTACCGAATTCAATTCCCCATTGTAACAAATTGGCACGTTAATTCGTTCTATTGCCTCTCCAAATGCCTCCATGCGAATCGGTCCTTTGTAAAAGTCACTGCGCAGGCGCGGGTGAATGATTAATTCTTCCATCGGATATTTCTCATAAATCGACAAAATTTTTCCCCACTCCTTTTCGGCTTCCAGTCCGATTCGAGTCTTAATGGAAATTTTCATGGGACATTTTTCATAGACTTCTGAAAGAAATACATCCAATTCATCAGGGCATGCAAGAAATCCTGCACCTCTTTTCTTGGAAACCACGGTACCTGAAGGGCATCCAAGATTTAGGTTCACCGTGTCATAGCCATAGGTTGCAATCTCCCTTGCCACCTCTATAAAATCCTCTGCTCGATTGGACATGATTTGCGGTACCAAGACCATATCCGGATTGTTTTCCGGCAGGATTCCCTCTATCTCCTTTTTTGCCAGCTTTTTATTTACGATAAAGGGGGTAAAATAACGGTCAACTCTGCCAAAATAGCGGTTGTACGCCTTTCTGTACACATAAGTGGTGATGCCCTCTAAAGGGGCTAGATATACTTGCATCTTCTCATTTCTCCTATTGTAAGTTCTCATAAACCGCCAAAGTTTCCTCGTCCGTTCTGCCACCGAAATAATAGGT
>CAMGET010000321.1 GCA_946055175.1 uncultured Roseburia sp. | reverse complement strand
TCCGCTGCTTCCACCGTTCCGCTGCCACGCACCTTTGTGGTGATCGAACCACCATATACATACTGTGTGCTTACTTCGACCAATGAATAGTTCATAATACTATTCGAGAAAAAGGTCAGCACCAGCATAATGCTTAAGAATATAATTGCTATATTTTTAATCTTATCTTTTCTATCGCTCATGTTCTTACTCCATTCCTATGTTCTGCTAGCCCTTTACGCCGCCCTGGTAGGCAATACCCTCTACCAGCTGCTCCTCGCCATAAAGGAAAATCAAAAGACTCGGTACCATGTAAATTGTTGCTACTGCAAATGCCAATCCAACTTCGCTGGCATTAATCTTTGACAAAAATATGGAAAGCGGATACTTATCCGTATCTGTAAAGAACAGCAATGGCTGCTCTACCATATTCCAATAATCAATAAATACTAAAATAGCGCAGGAAGTAATAATTCCTTTACAAATCGGTACGCATATTTTACTAAATACCTGCCACTCACTTGCTCCGTCAATCCGGGCAGCTTCTAACAGAGGCACAGGAATTCGTTTCATATATTTTGTAATCAGATACACACTAAATGGTGAAAAAATACCCGGCAGCCAGATGGCCCAGTTGGTATTTAACAGTTTCATCCAATCCAATACCAGATAGTTTGGAACCAGTGTTACCTGATACGGCATCATCATTAAGATAATGTAGGAAAAAAATACAATGGCGGAAAGCTTTCCCTTTGTTCTTGTAAATCCATAGGCTGCAAACACTGCCACCACCAGCTGGAATACCACAATCGGGACAACCAGAATAATGGAATTCCAAAATTTTAACAAATAGTCCGGGCTCTTAAATAAAGTGGTGATGTACTGTGAAAAGCTCACCATATCCGGAATAAATTTCAAATTTACCGTCTCTGAGATAAACGTCTTGCTATCGCTTGTCGCATTCTTAAAAATCACACCATAGTTGGAGGAAATCTCCGATGCCGACATAAAGGAGTTCGTAATGGTTAACACGATCGGCGTTAAAAAAAGTGCCGCTGTAACTACCGCTATAAAGGTCAAGCATATCTTAGAGACAATCGTTCTTTTTCTAAACTTCTTTTTCATTCTTCCTCTAAGTCCTTTCCGTAACGGTTTTCAGCCAAAAACATCAGTCCGATAATGATAATCATAACGAAAGACATATAAATTGCTGCTGTAGAAAGCTTCTGATAGTCCGCAGATGCAAAAGTATTATTCATGTAATGCTGCAACATGTAAAGTGCCCCAAACGGATACTCTCCCGTCAACAAATACACCTCTCTAAACACTTTAAAGGAATTGATAATCGAAAGAATCGTTGTAAACAAAACCATTGGTGACAAATAACGTAGTTTTACATGCCAGAATATCTGAAAACGATTTGCTCCGTCTAACTGTGCCACCTCTACTACATCCTTTGGAATATTTCCCATTGCAGACAAAAACAGAATCATGTTATATCCCAGATTTTTCCACAGGAACAAAATGATAATGACAAGCAAACCTGCGGAAGACTTTAACCAGTCAATACGAGGCGCGCCGAATTTCATAATCACTTCATTTACAACCCCATTGTAGTCAAATAAAACCTGAAAAATCAACACGATGGATGCAATCGGAACCATAAGCGGTGTTAAAAATGCACTTCGAAGCTGGCTTCGCATCGGAATTCCCGCATCCAGTAGAAAAGCAAGCATCATTCCTAAAATCACTGCCAGTGGAACCGCAATCAGTGAAAAAAGCAGGGTATTTCCTACCGCAGTGCGGAACGCACTGTTATGTAAGACATTAATATAGTTTGTCAGCCCTACAAAACGTTTACTGATTGGGTTCTCCACAAAGGAATAATAAATGACTACAAGAAATGGGAGTACGAAGAATATCAATACTCCCAAGAGGCTTGGTGCCAGGAACAATCCTGACACCTTCCTGTGATTCTTATTTACTTTTTTTCTTTTTTGTAATGACTTAGTTTGTTTCACTTAAATATACCTGCATACGGCTCTGAACAATTTTTGCCACTTCTTCTGCACTCTTCTGGCCCGAGAAGTATGCTGCCGCTTCTTCATTAATAATGTTCATCATTTCAGAGGACATGGAACCATCAACTGCTGTAATACCCGCAATCAAATTCTTTACTTCGTCCACCTGTTCTTGTGTTGCCGGCTTAATTTCTACTTCAAAGTTACCCCATCCCCAGCTGCCTCTGTCATCATCTGACATTGCTTTTTCGCAGAACTTATCAAAGTCATCCTTGCGGATTGACATATTACCATAGCTATATAAATTATTATCGCCCTCGTTTTCTGTTGGAAGGAAGTACTGACGAATCAATTTCCATGCAGTATCGGTATCCTTGCAGTTTTTTGTGATGGAGAAACTTGATCCGACACCAAGGAGTGCACCGTTTCCTTCTGTTGTCGGGTATCCGATATAGGTCAGTTTATCGCCAAAAATCTCTGTATACATCTGGATCTGTTGGAAATCAGAAATCGAATAATCAGCAAGCAGAACTTTTCCGCTATTCATTAATTCTGTCTCGTCTACGCCTTCTTCCCACTGGAATTCCTCCGGGAACAGGTTTGCAAACTCTAAGATATCCACAAATTCCTGGCTGTCAAAGTTGCAGGTTGCATGTTCCATATCGATAAACTGGTTATATCCCAAGTTCATACACATCTGAAGTGCCCATGCGCGGTCTTTTCCGTAGAATAACTGGGTCCCCGGTTCTTTGGACTCTAATAATGCCTTCATTTCTGCAAAGGTCCATCCGGGCTCATTTCCTACATCGGATGCCTTACCGATTACAGTACGAACACTGAAGCCTATTGGCATGCCGACAAGCTTTTCATCATATGTGCAGGCATTTAAAACGCTTTCCATAAAATCTTCCCGTTTTAATTCCTCATCAGAATCAATAAACTGCCCCATGTCAATTAACAATCCCTT
>CAMGET010000320.1 GCA_946055175.1 uncultured Roseburia sp. | reverse complement strand
ACACCGGAATTGATTACAGCTTTAAATGAAGCCTTAGAAAAACGAGAATTGATAAAAATCTCTGTATTAAAGAATTGTGCAGATGATCCAAATGAAATTGCTCAGGTGATTGCAGAAAGAACTCAATCAGCAGTAGTTAAAGTAATTGGGAAAAAGATTGTACTGTTTAAGCAGGCAAAGAAAAATAGTAAATATGACTTACCAAAATAAAAAAATCGGAATTTTGGGAGGTTCCTTTGATCCGATACACAATGGGCATTTAAGAATAGCACAGAGTGCTTATGAAGAATTTTCCCTGGATGAAGTTTGGTTTATTCCTGCAGGTCATTCTCCGAATAAAGATGAAGATAAAATGACTAATGCAAAAACTCGAGCAGAAATGGTGGCATTGGCAATACAAAGAATACCGTATTTTCGTCTTACCACTTATGAAATAGATAAAAGCGGGACAAGTTATACCTACCTGACTTTGAGCGAGCTAAATAAACAATATCCTGAAACTGTTTTTTATTTTATCATGGGCGCAGATTCTTTAGACTATTTTGATTCATGGAAACATCCTGAAATTATTTGTGAAAAATCAATTATTTTAGTTGCTGTGCGGAATGATATTGATATGGATGAAATTTTAAATAAAATAAAACAGTTACAATCTCAATTTTCAGCTAATATCTATCCTTTATCATGCGGTAAAACAGATATATCTTCCAGCAAAATTCGAGCGGACTTAGGGGAAGGGATTCTACACACAGAATATTTACCAATAGAAGTAGCAGATTATATACTAAAAAATCATCTGTATCAAAATAACTAATCAAAAGATTTGAGGCAAATTTTAAATGAACTATTCAGAAATTAAAAAGAAATTAAAGAAGTCACAGGATAAAGAGCGTTATGAGCATACGAAAGGTGTAATGTACACAGCCGGCTGCCTCGCAATGGCACATGGATATTATTTAGAAAAGGCCATGCTTGCAGGTTTGCTGCATGACTGCGCTAAATGTATCCCAAATGACGAAAAGCTTGCTCTTTGTAAAGAGCACAACATTCTTGTGACACCTGTGGAAGCAGAGAATCCGTTTTTACTTCATGCAAAGCTGGGAGCATTTCTTGCAGAAAGTGAATACAATATCACAGACCCGGACGTTTTACATGCAATTAAAGTTCATACAACCGGTGAACCGGATATGAATATTTTGGATAAAATTATTTTTATTGCAGATTACATTGAACCCGGCCGAAATAAAGCTCCGAATCTTGAAAAGGTACGAAAACTGGCGTTTCATGATTTAAACGCCTGTATGGCGCAAATATTGCGCGATACACTCATGTATTTAAATTCCGGGAAAGGAACCATTGATTCCACCACACAGTTAACCTATGAATTCTATAAACAATATGAGGAGGACAACGATTTATGAAATCAAATGATATGGCAAAACTTGCAGTAGCAGCTTTAGAAGATCATAAAGCAGAAGACATCTCTGTTATTGACATTCGGGAAGTATCTCCAATTGCAGATTATTTTATTATAGCAAGCGGTAATAATCAGAATCAGCTTCAGGCTATGCGTGATGCTGCTGATGAGGCATTATATAAAGCAGGTATTAAAGTACAACAGGTAGAAGGAAATCAGAATTCTACCTGGATTCTAATGGACTATAACGATATCATCATTCACATTTTTTCAAAAGAAGACAGACTGTTCTATGATTTGGAACGCATCTGGAGAGATGGGAAAAAAATTGATATCAGTGAATTATAAAATATACTTTTATGGATTGAAAAAAGAGGTTGTAGAATTACTACAGCCTCTTTTTATTATGAAGTCTAAATCAATTCTAATTAAAAAAACGGAACACCCCAAATACTTTTCCCAATATTTCACAATTATCTACTATAATAGGATCCATAGTATCATTCTCAGGTTGTAAACGAATATATCCGTTTTCTTTATAAAATGTCTTAACTGTAGCAGAATCATCTACTAAAGCAACAACAATTTCTCCATTATGAGCATCAGAGCGTTTTTCTACAAGAACACTGTCTCCGTCAAGAATACCTGCATTAATCATACTTTCCCCTTTTACTTTTAACATAAAAGATTCTGCATTAGGCATAAATTCAATCGGAATAGGGAAGTAGTTCTCTACATTCTCAACTGCTAAAATGGGTTCTCCGGCTGCCACACGTCCAACCAGTGGCACATTTACAACTTCTCGTCTGGTTAAATTAAAGTTATCATCAATAATCTCAATCGCACGTGGTTTTGTAGGGTCCCTTCTGATATAACCATTTTTTTCAAGGGTTTCAAGATGAGAGTGGACAGAAGAGGTAGATTTTAAATCAACTGCCTCACAGATTTCGCGTACAGCAGGTGGATATCCTCTATTTAATATTTCTTGTTTAATATATTCTAAAATCTCTCTCTGTTTGTCACTAATCTTACCATATGCCATGTAAAATACCTCCATTCAATTTCTTATACATATCATAACACAGCATTTTGAAAAATGCAAACATATATTCCGAAAATTTGTTCGATTTTCTTGTTGACAAACGCTTGTTCGTGTACTATTATAATCATATAAGAACGAATGTTCGCAACAAATGTTCGATACTTTATTAATTAGTTCATTCATTTTTTATACACACGAGTAAGCGGAGGTTATGATATGAGAATCAACATAAGAGCACAAATAGAAGCAACACAGCAAAAGAGAATTGTATTTTCATTATGTTTCGTTCTAGCTATTGGTTTAATTATTTCTATTATGTTTGGATCTATTAAAACACAAGCTGCATCAACAGAGACTTCTTATAAATATTATACCAGCATTCGCATTGAATCAGGCGATACATTATGGGATATTGCGGGTGAATACGTTACAGATGAATACAATGACAGGAATGAATATATGAATGAAGTATGTGCGATTAATCATATATCAGCAGATGAAATTCATGCAG
>CAMGET010000319.1 GCA_946055175.1 uncultured Roseburia sp. | reverse complement strand
GTAAAATGCCCATCACAATATTATACATGACAAATGCAACAGAGCCTGCAAAATAAGTACGAAAATAAGCGATGGAATTCGGCAATACTTCCGCAGGTGTCCCCATCCACTGCAACATCAGAGGAGCAAGGAGCATTCCCAATGCCGTCAGCATCACTCCTGCGGCAAGACCAAATGCCACATCTGTATGTACAGCCTTTTTTAAGGTCGCGTAATCTTTTGCGCCAAAATATTTTGAAATAACAACACCTGCACCTATTGCAATTCCATTAAAAAAGCCAACCATCAGAAAAATAAGGGAACCGGAAGATGTAACTGCAGCCAACGCCTCACTTCCTAAAAACTTTCCAACTATGAGTGAATCTACGGTATTATATAATTGTTGAAATAAATTTCCCAAAAAGATGGGGATTGCAAAACCTACAATCCCCTTCCAAATAGAACCTTCTAATAACTTCGTTCCTTTTTTCTCCATCGTCTTGCATCCTGATTTTATATGATAAGAACTATATTACGCCTACAGAATCATTTTTTCAACTATTACTCCACTTTTCTTCATTTTAAAGAAAAAAGACAGATTATCCCAAAGATTACAATCTTTAGATAATCTGCCTATCTTTCATGCGTTCTTTATTTTGCAACAATGTTTACAATTCTGCCCGGCACATAAATCTCTTTTACAATCGTTCCTGTAACCTTATCTGCTATTGCTTCTCTTGCTTTTACAAGAACTGTATCCTGTGCCTCATCACGGTCGATAGCTATTGTCGCTTTCATTTTGCCGTTTACCTGCACAGCAATTTCGATGGTATTATCAATCGTCTTTGCTTCGTCATACTGTGGCCAGTTTTCGTATGCAATCGTAATCTCATGACCAAGTTTTTCCCACATTTCTTCTCCAACATGAGGGCAAATACAAGAAAACATCTTAATGAAACCTTCTGCATATTCTCTAGGACACTTGCCAGTCTTATAAATCTCATTGACAAAAATCATCATCTGGCTGATTGCAGTATTGAAACCAAGCTGTTCGAAATCGCCTGTAACCTTCTTAACAGTCTTGTGATATATTTTTTCAAGTGAACCATCGTTCTCTTCTGTAATATTATCCGGATTGGTAAAGAATGTCCATACACGTGTGATGAACTTTCTCGCACCGACAACACCACTTGAGCTCCATGGTTTTGACACTTCAAGAGGTCCCATGAACATTTCATAAAGTCTCAAGGTATCTGCTCCGTATTCCTCTACGATATCACTTGGATTTACAACGAATTCAGGGAATCGTTTACCCATTTTGATGCCGTTCTCACCTAAAATCATACCCTGATGTACCAGTTTCTTAAATGGTTCTTTAACAGGTGATAAGCCCTGGTCATATAAGAAACGGTTCCAAATACGGGAATACATCAAATGACCTACTGCATGCTCCGGTCCACCTACATATAAGTCAACCGGCAACCAGTGTTTCAAAAGCTCCTGATTAGCAAATTCTTTGTCATTTTCCGGATCGATATATCTCATATAATACCATGAAGAACCTGCAGAACCAGGCATGGTAGAAGTCTCGCGGATACCCTTAACACCGTTTGCATTATATTGCTTCCATTCCGTTGCATTCTCAAGTGGTGCTTTTCCATTTTTGCCCTTGTAATCTTCAAGTTCCGGTAAAATAAGTGGTAATTCTTCATCCGGAATAAAGTAAATTTCACCATCTTCCTTGTAAACACATGGAACCGGCTCACCCCAGTATCTCTGACGGGCAAAAATCCATTCACGGAAATGATAATTTACTTTTCTTCTTGCAACACCTTTATTTTCTAATTTCACAGTAATTGCTTCTTTTGCTTCTTCTACCGTAAGACCTGTAAACTCTTCGGAATTGATTAACTTACAGCCTTTTCCAAGATAATCCTGCTTTTCAAATGCATGCTCAGAAACATCGCGTCCTTCAATAACCTGAATCATATCGATATTATGCGCAATCGCATACTCAAAGTCACGCTGGTCATGGCTTGGTACCGCCATAACTGCACCTGTACCGTAGCTTGCAAGTACGAAATCACCGATAAAGAGTGGCACTTCTTTGCCGTTTACCGGATTGATTGCATATAAGCCTTTCAACGGACAGCCGGTCTTTGTCTTGTTCAATTCTGTACGATCCATATCATTTTTCTTCAATGTCTCATCAATATATGCCTGAACTTCGTCCTTATTCTCTACGCGGTCCATAAGACCTTTCACAATTTCTCCGTCCGGAGCAAGTACCATGAATGTGATACCATAAATAGTCTCTATACAGGTTGTGAAAATAGAAAATTTTCCCCCGCCTACGATTTTAAAATCAACTTCAACACCGGTACTCTTACCAATCCAGTTTTTTTGAATCTCTTTGGTAGAAGCCGGCCAGTCAATTTCTTCTAAACCTTCTAATAATTTCTCTGCAAATGCAGGCTGGTCAATTACCCACTGCTTCATATTTTTTCTAACAACCGGATAGCCGCCACGTTCTGATTTTCCATCTATTACTTCGTCGTTGGATAAAACCGTTCCTAATTCTTCACACCAGTTAACCGGCATATCAATATATTTTGCATAGCCCGCTTCATATAACCGCTTGAAAATCCACTGTGTCCATTTGTAAAATGATGGGTCAGAAGTTGCTATCATCTTAGACCAATCATAGTCAAATCCTAATTCTTTCAACTGTTTAGAGAAAGTCTTGATATTCTCCTGGGTAAATCCATTTGGATGATTTCCGGTTGATACTGCATACTGCTCTGCAGGAAGGCCAAAAGAATCGTAGCCCATTGGATGAAGGACATTGTAGCCCTGCATACGCTTCATTCGAGACATAATATCAGTTGCTGTGTAGCCTTCCGGATGTCCTGCATGAAGACCTACACCTGACGGATATGGAAACATATCAAGCACATAGTATTTTGGCTTTGAAAAATCCCATACATCTGT
>CAMGET010000318.1 GCA_946055175.1 uncultured Roseburia sp. | reverse complement strand
GTGTACCGAACGGTACGCACGGTGGTGTGAGAGGTCGGGAAAATTTATTTAATTTCCCTCCTACTCGATTTTCCATGATAATAGAAAGTTAGCTGTACAGGAGATACTTTATTGTGTCCAGATATTCATGTCAGATAATATAGACATGGTTATTTCAGCAGCATTACTTCCGGTAGCGTTGTTATCGGCTCCAATATTAGTAGCAAAAAAGTATGTATTATTTACGATTTCGATATAGCCGATAAACCAGCCATTCACATCTTGTCCACCTACACGTCCGGTTCCTGTTTTTCCGTAGAATTTTCCAGTATTGGAAGAGGAAAGGCAGATGGAGTCTTTTACAGCATTGATATTTTCAGAAGAAAAACCTAAGCTATTGTTTTGCAGTTTCATCAAAAGTTCAACTTGCTCCACTGGGGAAATCTTTAAGGAGGATTCCAGCCAATAAGTGGAGAGATCGCCACTCACATTTTCATTTCCATATCCGATTTGCTGAATGTAGTTGTAAATGTTAGTGGATGCAAGTTGTTCGTCTATTGATTGGAAATACCAGTTAACAGAGGATGTCATCGCAGACTGTAAGGTCTGATCAGCGTTCCATGCTTCAAACGGATAGCTTTCTCCATTCCATGCAATAAAGGAATCTTCTGGTGTAATGACACCTTCTTCCAATCCAAATAAAGCATCATATATCTTGTAAGTGGAATCCGGCGCAACTCGTAGCGTAGCATGTTCTATATCATGTATGCTCCAGGCATCATTTCCCAGATCGTATAAAACAAAGCTTCCTTCGTATTTTCCAAAGTATTTAGAAAAATCTACATATGAAATATTTTCTGAGGAAGATTTCCATTGGTAGTGACTTTCGTCCGCTGCATATGTAGAAATAAAAGGTGTAAGTCCCATTATTAGAACTGTGGTCAGTATAAAAGCAGTCATGCCTTTTAACTTCTTGTAAAACGTTGGTTTCTCATAAGAAGCGATGTTGATAATGCGACGCTTTATTTGTTTCATGTTTCCGCTAAGGTTGGCGGCAAATGGAAAAGGAGAAAAGGAGACCTTTTCTATAAAGTTGATCAGCGTATTTCCGTAATCCTCATAATCGTCCTCTTCAAGCATTTTTAGAACAGAAGTGTCACAGGCAACTTCTCTGTCATTACGCATTTCTCTTAGCGCAAACCAGACAAAGGGGTTAAACCAATAAAGCACTCCGGCAAAGTTCATAAGATAATTGGCAATGGCATCCTTATGTCTGTAGTGTTGCAGTTCATGTAATAGCATATATCTCATATCAGATTCGTGATAATCTGAGATTAAATGAATTGGAAGATAAATACATGGCTTCAAAAATCCTACGATAATAGGTGATTTCAAAAAAGCGGTACTGTACACAGGAATATTCCTTGTTATTTTCATCTCATTCAAGCATTTGTTATACAGTCTGCGAACCTCTGAGTTCTGAAGGGGGAGCGCAGATTTCTTTATTGTGCGTAAACGAAGAGAAGATTTGATTACCAATATCATCATCGCAAGCATTCCCACAATCCATATACCTAATAAAATGTATCCGGTAACTGATGGCGTGTCTTTATTTACAGAAAGGGCAAAGTCATTCATCCAATTTGTGGTACCAGATAAACCGGTATCCATAACATTATTTGCACCAACATCGGCATGAGAAGCGGAAGAGTTTCTTACGCTACTGAGCCATGAGAAAATTTGTGGAAAACTAACTAGACGGAAGGGGATAAAAGGCACTGCTAAAAGTCCGAGTAACAGCAACCACAGATTATACTGCATCCGGCTGGACAAGTTGTTTCTAAATACCCATTTGGCTATCAAAAGAATTCCAACGATACCGCTGATAAATACATTGCATAATAAAAAGCGTATCATGAAATTAGCCATGTTAATCGCCTCCTTTTTTTCCTCTCTTGGAAAGAAGAGAGCGAAGCGTTTCTATCTCTGTTTCGGATAATTTGTCATTTTCAATGTAGGCAGACAACATAGCAGTAATATCCCCATCATAATAGCGATTCAGGAAGGAATTACTTTCCTGACTAATATATTCACTTTCTTTTACTACTGGGGTGTAAACGAAAACACGACTCTGTTTTTCATAAGTGAGTACACCTTTGGTAACAAGACGCTTAATGAGTGTCTGTATCGTTTTAGGACTCCAATTTGTGGTCTGTAGTAGTCTGTCTGTGATTTCGTTGGTACTGATTGGAGCATGTTTCCATACGATTTTCATGACTTCAAATTCTGCTTCGGAAATCTGTGGTAAATCGCCCATCTAATATCCCTCCTTAAATCTTACGAATGTAATAAAAATATTATAAATGTTAGTATTCATACTGTCAATTCAAATAAATAGGTTGATTTTAAATCTTACTTATGTAATAATTAAAGTATTACATAAGTAAGATTATTGAAAGGAGATAATAAGTACAAAAAATTGGAAATAAGAAACCCAATAGTTTCGCACAGCTACTATTGGGTTTATCAATAAGTAGGATTATCTTGTTTTCGCAGTAATTCAAGCAAATAGCGAACCATAGGTAATAAATCATTAGCTTCCTGTTCCGTGCAATCATTTAATAAGGTAAGGAGCTTCTGTAGATTTGGCTTCTGGTCGTTGCTATCCGGGTAGAAAATCTTGTCAGCTGGTATCTTCAAATATGTAATCAATGGATACAGCTTCTCAAATTTTGGGTTACCACGTCCGGCTTCTATGTTCAGTATGGTACGTTGATCAAGATTAAGAATTTCTGCCAGCTTTTCCTGTGAAAGACCGAGTTCTGTGCGGTATTCACGTACTGCGTTGGCAAGATTTTGTTTTATATCCTGCATTGTAATTCACCTCGATTGTAGTTTATATTACACATCGGCACATCGGCATGAGTGAATTGCATTGGAATACAGAGTGAATATGGAGTACAGTACATGATAAAACGAAGGTGGAAAATAC
>CAMGET010000317.1 GCA_946055175.1 uncultured Roseburia sp. | reverse complement strand
GGTCCTTGCCTTGCTGGAGGCAAATAAATCCCTGGTACGGGTACTTTACAGATAGTATAAAATTCTGTTATGATGAAAATAATAAGGAATATTTGAGGGAGGTTTATTATGGCGTTACATGTAATGGATGAGGCAAATCGCTGCCTGCAATGCAAGGTGCCACAGTGTCAGAAAGGGTGTCCGATTAACACAAATATTCCGGAGGCAATTCGCTTATTAAAAGAGAACCGGTTGAATGATGCAGGAAAAATGCTGTTTGAGAACAATCCGCTTACTACGGTCTGCAGTCTTGTCTGCAATCATGAAAAGCAGTGCGAAGGCCATTGCGTTCTTGGTAGAAAGGGGGCACCGGTACATTTTTCCGTTATTGAAAATTATATTTCTTCTACCTATGCCAATCAGATGACAAATGGACCGGCACCATCGAATGGAATGCGTGTAGCAATCATTGGTTCCGGACCTGCCGGTATTACGATTGCAATTATTCTTGCAAGATACGGATATCAGGTGACGATTTTTGAAGGAAAGGACAAGATTGGAGGAGTGCTCCGGTACGGAATTCCGGAGTTCCGTCTGCCAAAATCTGTCTTAGATGATATCGAATACAGGCATTTGGAATTAAAGGGAATCAAGGTCCGGCCGAATACCAATATTGGATTTGCTATTACGATTGAAGACCTTTTCCGCGATGGATATAAGGCGATTTTCGTAGGTACAGGTGTATGGAAGCCGAATGCGCTGCATATAAAAGGAGAAACCTTGGGACATGTTCATTTTGGCATTAACTACTTAAATAATCCGGACAGCTACAGGCTCGGAAAGAAGGTCATTGTCATTGGAGCGGGAAATGCGGCAATGGATGTGGCCAGAACCGTGATACGGAAAGGCTCGCCGGATGTTACCTGCTTTTCCATTACAAAGAAGGTGGCAGCCAGCGAATACGAGTTCAGCTATGCCAAGTTAGAAGGCGTGAAGTTCGAATACAACAGGCGCCCTGTGGAAATCACAGATGATGGGGTGATTTTTATAGATATCATTGAGAATGAAGACGGAAGCTTTACAGATGTGGAAGGAAGCGAGAAACTTTTTCCGGCAGATTCTGTAATTATTTCCATCAGTCAGGGACCACAGTCCCGGCTGGTAAATACAACGGAAGGACTGACCGCAACAGAACGCGGCCTGCTCTGGGCAGACGAGACCGGACATACCTCAAGACCGGGTGTTTTTGCTTCCGGTGATGTGGTAAACGGGGCGAGAACGGTAGTAGAGGCTGTTGCACACAGTAAGGTGGTGGCAGAGTCCATGAATCAGTATATGCAGGGGCTAGAAAAAAATTTCAAATAATCTAAAAAAAGTACTGGCATAAATCAGTCATATAGTATATAATGTGGAAGATTTAGGGTTTTGCCGGACAAAGCCTTAAAATAACATACAATAAAAGAGAAAGTAATAGAAACCAGGAGGACAACAGTTATGCCAAAAAGAACAGACATTAACAAGGTGCTGATTATCGGATCAGGTCCAATTGTGATTGGACAGGCCTGCGAGTTTGATTATTCAGGAACACAGGCTTGTAAAGCACTTCGAAAATTGGGCTATGAAATCGTATTAGTCAATTCCAACCCGGCGACCATTATGACAGACCCGGAAACTGCAGATGTGACTTATATTGAGCCATTGAATGTAGAACGTTTAGAGCAGATTATTGCAAAAGAACGTCCGGATGCATTATTACCAAATCTCGGTGGACAGTCAGGTCTTAACCTGTGTTCCGAGTTAGCACAGGCAGGTGTGCTTGATAAATACAACGTGCAGGTTATCGGCGTACAGCTGGATGCAATTGAACGTGGTGAGGACCGTATCGAATTTAAGAAAACGATGGATTCTCTCGGTATTGAGATGGCACGCAGTGAGGTTGCTTACAGTGTGGATGAAGCACTTGCAATTGCTGATAAGCTTGGTTATCCGGTTGTTCTTCGCCCGGCTTACACCATGGGTGGTGCAGGCGGCGGTCTGGTTTATAATAAAGAAGAGTTAGAGACAGTCTGTGCACGTGGATTACAGGCATCCCTTGTAGGACAGGTTTTGGTAGAAGAGTCTATTTTAGGATGGGAAGAGTTAGAACTTGAAGTAGTACGTGACTCAGAAGGAAATATGATTACGGTCTGCTTCATCGAAAATATTGATCCTCTTGGTGTACACACCGGTGACTCCTTCTGTGCAGCACCGATGCTGACTATTTCTGAAGAAGTTCAGAAACGTCTGGAGAAAAAATCTCATAAGATTGTAGATTCTGTACAGGTAATCGGCGGAACAAACGTACAGTGGGCACATGATCCGAAAACAGACAGAGATATTGTTATCGAGATTAACCCAAGAACCTCCCGTTCCTCTGCTTTGGCTTCCAAAGCAACCGGTTTCCCGATTGCGTTAGTATCTGCAATGCTTGCTGCAGGCCTTACTTTAAAAGATATTCCATGCGGAAAATACGGAACCTTGGATAAATATGTACCGGACGGAGATTATGTGGTTATCAAATTCGCCCGCTGGGCATTTGAAAAATTCAAAGGTGTTGAAGATAAGTTGGGTACTCAGATGCGTGCGGTTGGCGAAGTCATGAGTATCGGTAAGACATATAAAGAAGCTTTCCAGAAGGCAATCCGAAGCCTTGAAATCGGACGTTACGGTTTAGGTCATGCTAAGAATTTTGATACGTTATCAAAGAAAGAGTTATTAACAAGACTTGGAAATCCTTCCAGCGAGCGCTATTTCTTAATGTATGAAGCGCTCCGCAAAGGTGCAACCGTTGAAGAAATTCATGAGCTTACCAAGGTAAAAGCATACTTCATCGAACAGATGAAGGAACTGGTAGAAGAAGAGGAAGCATTACTTGAGGTAAGAGGTGAGATGCCGAGTGATGAAGCACTCATTTCCGCAAAAAAGGATGGTTTCTTTGATAAGTTTTTAATCCTGTCTTTAGAATTTCGGTAATTTG
>CAMGET010000316.1 GCA_946055175.1 uncultured Roseburia sp. | reverse complement strand
TGGCATCAAATTGAATATCAACTCAGAAGTTGAACTTGCTGTCGGAATTACATAATGATATTTACCAAACAAATCATTACTAATATGATGATCGATATTAACAGTCACTTTTGCTGAATCAAAATACTTTATTGATTCTCCAAGTCGTTCTACATCTCCGCAATCCTGAACAATCATTAAATCATAGCAAATATTTTCCGAACGCTCTGATTTAATATCTTCTGAATATCTTAAAAATTTGAATATGTTTGGAATCGGATCCAAATACAAATCTACTCTTTTATCAGGATAATATTCTTTTATATAATTGTAAGTTGCCAGGCAAGAGCCTACACAATCGCCATCCGGATTCATATGTCCGGCAATGGCAATCGTGTCTGCTTCCCTTAATAATAAATCCAAGTTTATCATATTATTCCTCTGTATCATCCTCATTACGCTTTGGTATGTCCTTTGTGACATCCTCAATCATCTTAGACATTTTAACTCCATACTCGATGGACTGATCCAAAATAAATGTAATCTGAGGAGTGTTTCTGAGATTTATGCTGTGTGCTAATTCTCTGCGGATATAGCCTTCTGCACTTTTTAAACCTGCAATTGTATTTTTCTGTGATTCTTCATCACCTAAAACACTAATATATGCTTTACAGGTTTTTAAATCAGGAGCCACTTCAACCGCAACAACGCTCGTCATTGGATTGATGCGTGGATCCTTAATTTCACCACGGATGATATTCGAAAGTTCACGTAATACTTCGCCATTAATACGAGTATTTTTAATACTGTTCTTTCTCAATGCAAACTCTCCTTTTCCAATTCTTAACGAGGCACCTCTACCATCGTATATGCCTCTACAATATCTAGTTCTGCAATATCATTGAAGCCTTCAAATACAAGACCGCATTCATAACCTGTCCGGACTTCCTTAACGTCATCTTTAAATCTCTTAAGAGATGCTAAGTTACCTTCAAAAATCTGTGTTCCTTCACGAGTAATACGAACCTTACATCCTCTCTGGAAAACACCATCCAGGACGTAAGAACCTGCAATATTACCAACACCGGAAGCCTTGAAAATCTGACGGACTTCTGCATGACCAAGTACTTTTTCTTCAAATACCGGATCCAGCATACCTTTCATGGCAGCTTCTACATCTTCTATTGCCTGGTAAATGACTTTATATAATCTTACGTCAACACCTTCTTTTTCAGCTGAAACCTTAGCGGTCGGGTCCGGACGGACATTAAAGCCTATAATAATAGCATTTGATGCAGATGCAAGTGTGATGTCAGATTCGTTGATTGCACCTACGCCACCATGAATTACTTTAACCACAACTTCTTCGTTTGAAAGTTTCACAAGACTTTGTTTTACAGCTTCTACAGAACCCTGAACATCTGCTTTTACAATAATATTTAGTTCTTTCACATTTCCTGACTGAATCTGTGAGAATAAATCATCCAATGACATTCTGGATTTTGTCTCTTCAATCAGACGGTTCTTACTCTCTGAAATATAAGTTTCAGCAAATGCACGAGCTTCCTTTTCTGTTTCTGTACAGACAAAAGTTTCTCCCGCTTCCGGAACAGAAGACAAGCCAAGGATTTCTACCGGCATAGAAGGACCTGCCTCTTTTACTCTGCGTCCCTGATCATCAATCATAGCACGTACTTTACCGTAACAACTACCGCAGGCAACCGGCTGGCCAACCTTTAATGTACCCTTTTGTACAAGTACTGTTGCAACAGCACCGCGTCCCTTATCAAGCTGTGCTTCGATTACAAGACCTCTTGCATTACGATTCGGATTTGCTTTTAACTCTAATACATCTGCTGTTAAAAGTACCATTTCAAGAAGATTTTCTATACCCTCTTTTGTATGGGCAGAAACAGGACAGAAAATAGTGCTGCCACCCCAGTCTTCCGGAATTAATTCATGTTCTGCCAATTCCTGTTTTACACGGTCAATATTTGCACTCGGCTTATCAATTTTGTTAATTGCAACTATGATTTCTACTCCCGCAGCTTTTGCATGGTTAATTGCTTCCACTGTCTGCGGCATAACTCCATCATCTGCAGCTACAACCAAAATTGCAATATCAGTAGAATTTGCTCCACGCATACGCATAGCGGTAAATGCTTCGTGTCCCGGTGTATCTAAGAAAGTAATCTTCTGTCCGTTAATAGATACAACAGAGGCACCAATGTGCTGAGTAATACCACCAGCTTCACGATCTGTGACACGTGTAGAGCGAATTGCATCCAATAAAGATGTTTTACCATGGTCGACATGACCCATTACGCAGACTACCGGTGGGCGGGAAACTAAGGTTTCCTCTGCGTCATCTTCCTCTTTTAACAGTTCAGCAATTACGTCAATCTTTTCTTCCGGTTCGCAGATACAGTTGAATTCTAAAGCAATTTCTTCTGCCTGTTCATAATCAATTTCCTGATTTACCGTTACCATTGTTCCTTTTAAAAATAACTTCTTAACAATTGCTGCAGGCTGAATCTTCATTTTGTCAGCAAGATCTTTAATTGTAAGCTTCTCAGGTAATACTAATGTCTTAATAACATCTTCTTCCTGCTTTGCCTGTTGAGGCTGCTGTGATTTCTTTTTACCACCATTCTTCTCTAAGTTTACAAAACGTTCCTGCTTCTTACCGCCTAAAACATCATAATCGTTTCTCTTATTGTTTTTCTTGTTATCGCGTTCTCTTTCACGTGTTTCTTTTCCGCGAAGTTCTTCTGCTCCTAAGGATGCAGATTCTTTATTAAATTTATCAATTTCACGGTCTAATCTGCCGTTACCGCCATCTTTTCGACGATTATTTCCACGGTCGCCACGATCATTACGTTCATCCTTATTAAATCCCTGACCCGGTCTTCCGTTATTCTGGAATTGGCGTCTGTCGCCTTGTGGTCTTTCACCCTGTGGACGTCTTTCGCCCTGCGGTCTGTCTCCCTGCGGACGTCTCTCGCCCTGCGGTCTGTCTCCCT
>CAMGET010000315.1 GCA_946055175.1 uncultured Roseburia sp. | reverse complement strand
ATCTATCCGGTAAACGGAGCTGTATTCTTTTGCAAGCACCTCAATAATTCCCAGATATTCTGCAATTTTCTGTTTATTTTTCCTTTTCTGTTCTAAACTTACATACGCAAAATAAATGAGGAACAAAAACACGATACATCCTACTGCAAGCATGGATTGTGTGGTTGAAGTATTCATAATATTGGCCAGAGATGTTGCCGGAACAATCTGAATGACATACCAGTCTTCATTCTTAGTTTTTGCAACACATCCTACTGCATTCCCGGCTTTTTCCTCAAACTCAAATGCGTCCCAGACCTCCTGTTCCTTATTCTCTCTAAATTTATCGAAATCTTCTTCTGAAACTCCCAGATCTTCCATTAGATATTCCTGCACATTTTTGTCCTTAACATCTACCGTGGAAGAAATGATATTTCCATCATAATCGCTTAGAATTCCTATTAATTCTTCTCCAAAAAAGGTAGTTTCCAGTAAAGGTCTAATGTCCGTATCACCACCCAAAACTCCGGTAAGAACACCTGCTATCTTTTCTTCGTAATAAATTGGAGCATAAAAATTGATTAAAACTTCATTCGTACTGATCGGTGCCAAATTCACCCACGTTCCACTTTTCCCCTGAATTCCCTGTATGTAATATTCCCTGTCACTTGCATCAAAAGGTGTTCCACCATGATTCATGGTGTTCCACCCATTGGGAAGAACATATTCGATAAGGCTAAATGGCGTAATGTCAAATGGTGTTTCCAATATTTCATTTATATTTTCGATTACCTCACTATCCATACTTTGCATAACAGATTCCGCGGTAAGCTTAATACTGGTTTCTGCAAATCCAACAGAAGCATTAATTTCATTCGCAATTGAAACTGTATTTTGTCTGACAACGTAGTATGCCTGATTTTCCAAATTCTTTCTTGTAGAATTTGTATAAGCGAATACAACGATAACCGTGAGCACAGCTATCATAATTAGCAACGGCACTCTTTTGCTTTTTTCTTTCATAGTTTCTTCCTCTTTTATCTAAATGCTATTTATTGTCCATTCTTTTCATTTGTCAATTCAATCTCCATAATAACACAACTTTTTCATTTTGCCAGTATATAACATAAAAAAGTGTGCTTCCACATTCACTTTCACCATTTCTGTGATGTAGAAACACACTTTTTCTATACTCCCAATTACCCGGAAAGACATTTTTAATCAATCCGAATCAGCTTTGCCAGTCTCTTTGACAGAACCAATGCCAATGCTATTTTTATCACATCCGGAAGGATAAATGGGAACACGCACCAACCGAGGGCTGTCATCAATCCGATTGCACCTGATGTTCTGGCATATACCACCATAAACCAAATTGTTCCAAAAGCATAACATGCAAGGAGTCCAAGTACCATAGATACTGCCAAAACCCAAAGCTTTTTCCCAAGTAAAACTTCCATCCCCCACATGATAAGTGCTGAGAAAAGGAATCCGATGATATAACCGCCTGTAGTTCCTAAAAGTGCACCGATTCCACCCTTAAATCCTGCGAAAACCGGAATTCCGACTGCTCCCAGTAATAAATAGATAAGAACCGATACGCTGCCTCTTTTTCCGCCTAAAATTCCGACGGTTACAAATATCCCAAAGGTCTGCAATGTAAAAGGAACAGTTGCCGGAATCGAAATCCATGAACAGACTGCAATTAATACTGCAAACATGGCACAATATACCATATCTCTTGTTGTTACTGATGTACTCATCTTCTGTTGCCTCCATAATTTACCATTTTTCGAAGGTAACTATAGCACATTCTCTCGCAATCGTCAACTATTCATTTCTTAATGGTTTACAATTATTCATAATCACTAACAATTACATAATACGCCTTGGAAGTTTTTCGGTAAACCAGCATATAAAACAATGCAAAAATCATAAAACTAATAACAGTTGTTAAAATCAGAAGCTTGATATCCATTAAATTAAACAACATCAGTAACTTTTGTATTAATGGAAATGCGAATGCTAGATGCATACCTGCCGCCACCAATGGAAGATAAAAGACCGTGAGCATCTGGGAATTGATGCATCTTCGGATATCCCGCTTTGTCATTCCCACCTTCTGCATGATTTCAAAACGCGACTGGTCTTCATATCCTTCTGAAATCTGCTTATAGTAAATAATCAGCACTGCTGCAAATACAAATACAATACTTAACATGATTCCGATAAAAAACAAACCGCCATAGGTACCATAGAAATCTGCCCGGTCATGTGCGGCAGCCTCACAGGTAAATGACTGGATTTCCTGCGGATAAGTATCAATCAGGCTCCTACAGTTTTGATAAATCAAATCCAACGCCTGAAGCTGCGCGGCATCATCCGTATCCATGTCAAAGCCATAATACCATCCCATTTGTATCATCTGATTTCCATTATAATCTGCCAGTCCTATAAGTGGCTCTACTGCTACCTGCAAATCCGGTACAACAATAAATACAGAAGGAATCATACTAAGAGCTGCACTTCCGTTTCCGATAAAATCCTCTAGCACTTCCTTTACCCGATAGATTTTTCCCCTATTCACCGCAATATGGCTTTCCTCAAAATCCAATCGTACCGTATAGACGAATGCCTCATCTTCTGAAAGTTCCTCTGATTTTCCCATCAGCCTGTTATAATCAGCCAGAGAAATATAGTAAACCTGTACCAGTTTTTCATAAGTATCGATAGAAAATTCCGACATTCTCGTCACATCCGTCTCGATACAGCCATCCTTCATATAACCAAAGGTAGCCGCCGTTACATATTCCAATTCATTCGTCATGTCATCCCGGTATGCCTCGGTTCCTAAAAGCAGGCTCTCACGCATCTGATTCCACTGTTCTCCCTGCAAAGTATCCAGTGAATACGTTCTTATCGACATCGCAACATCCCTTGGATAACGGGCCCTGATACTATCCTCACTTCCGATATAACAAGTCTAAGGAAAGCTGTCTGTTTAATGCACTGTCTTCGTTTTGCAGATGCA
>CAMGET010000314.1 GCA_946055175.1 uncultured Roseburia sp. | reverse complement strand
TTCTACATATATTGCAAATGGTGAAGTGGATACAGAATTTATTCCGGTGGAAAGTGAGCATTCTGCCATGAGTGCAGCCATCGGTTCCGAAGCAGCTGGTGCCAGAACCTTAACGGCAACCTCCTCTGCAGGCCTTGCACTGATGTGGGAAGAATTGCTGCTTGCAGCATCAAACCGTATGCCGCTTGCTTTGGCATTGGTAAATCGTACCTTATCCGGTCCAATCAACATCAACTGTGACCATACCGACGGCATGGGTGCCAGAGATACAGGCTGGATTCAGATTTACTCCGAAAATAATCAGGAAGCCTATGACAATTTTGTGCAGGCATATCCGATTGCTGAAAATAAAAACGTACACCTTCCAATCATGATTTGCCAGGATGGTTTTATCACCAGTCATGCGGTGGAGAATATTGAACTTTTAGAGGATGCCGATGTGAAGGCATTTGTCGGAGAGTATGAGCCGGAAGAATTTTTATTAAATCCGGGTAAGCCAATTGCCGTGGGTCCGTATTCGGTTTCAAATTATGCGATGGAAGCCAGAAAGAATCAGGAGATTGCGCTGGAAAATGCAAAGGATGTCATTTTACAGGTGGCAGCGGAGTATGAAAAAATTTCCGGCAGAAAATATGGTTTATTTGAAGCATACAAAACCGAAGACGCAGATTACGTCATGTTAATCATGGGTTCAGCAGCAGGAACTGCAAAACAGGCAGTTGACGATTTGAGAGTGCAGGGGAAAAAAGTGGGCGTGTTAAAGCTTCGTGTGTTCCGTCCATTCCCGGCAAAAGAAATTGCAGAAGCTCTAAGAAACTGTAAGGCAGTTGCCATCATGGATCGTTGCGAAAGCTACAATGGCAATGGCGCAGCACTTGGAAGTGAAGTGAGCGCAGCCCTTTTCAGAAATAAAGTCATGATTTCCGCAGTAAACTATATCTATGGTTTAGCGGGAAGAGATTTTACCGTAACAGATGTGTACCATATTTTTGACGAGTTAGAACAGGCTGAATTAAATGGTACAGAGGTTGAACAGTATCAGTACGTGGGATTACGGAAGTAAGAGAGGGCAGGCAAAATGAGTAACTATAATTTAAAAGAAATGATGAATAAACCGGAGCGTCTTGCTCCCGGCCATCGCATGTGCGCCGGCTGTGGTGCGACGATTGGAGTGCGTGCGGTGCTTCGTGCCCTTCATGAGGGTGACTATGCCGTAATCGGAAATGCCACAGGATGTCTGGAAGTATCTTCTTTCATGTATCCGTACACCGCATGGGAAGACAGCTATATTCACAATGCATTTGAAAATGCAGGCGCAACCATAAGCGGTGTGGAAACTGCTTACAGAGCGTTAAAAAAGCGTGGAAAGCTTCCGGAAGATGTAACCTATAAGTTTATTACATTCGGTGGAGACGGCGGCACTTATGATATCGGCTTCCAGTCTTTATCCGGCGCGATGGAACGTGGACATGACATGGTTTATGTGTGCTACGACAACGGCGCCTATATGAACACCGGTATTCAGCGTTCTTCTGCGACGCCGATGTATGCAGATACCACAACCACACCGGTTGGTTCGAAATCCAATGGTAAAATGCAGAATCGAAAAGATTTGGCAAGCATCATTGCAGACCATGATGTACCATATGTGGCACAGACAACGTTTACAAGTGATTTTAAGGATTTACATAGAAAAGCAGAAAAGGCCATCTATACAGAGGGTGCATGTTTTTTAAATATCATGACACCGTGTCCGAGAGGCTGGCGTTATGAGACTTCAGACATTATGAAAATCTGTAAGTTGGCAGTAGACACCTGCTACTGGCCGATGTTTGAGGTGGAAAACGGAAAGTGGACGTTGACCTATGAGCCGAAGAAAAAACTTCCGATTGAAGACTTTTTACGGGAACAGGGCAGATTCAAACACTTGTTTAAGAAGGGCAATGAGGATTTGCTGGAGCAGTTCCAACAGGAAGTAGACAGACGCTGGGAAGACTTGCAGTTTAAGTGTTCGAGGGCGTAGGAAATACGGGTATTTATTATTTATCGTATATTTAAACTTTCGGTACATGTTATTTTATGTGTCGAAAGTTTTTCGTTATAATGCTCTGCGATGCTTGTTACGGATACTATTTTAAAAATGATGGATTGAGTCCGTATAAAAAGTAGTTAGAAACGGAAATATTTCCCAAAAGTGCTGAAATAGTCCGTAAAATGAGAGATAGATAAAGATGTGCTTTGGGAGATGTTACGATTTAGTTGCATCAAATAGAAAAATGTACGGAAATAATTTTTAATATGTGAAAATAGTTCCGTAAAGGCATGCTGTTTAGTACGGATATATTTGGTTAATAGAGAGATTGTTTCCGTATGCAGTTTAATCGGTGTATTTTATTTGTGCGAATAGCGAGAAAAAAAGAAGTTCTTACATGAAGATATGACGAGTACCGCAACAACTTGAGAAACTCGCAAAGCATATTTTTCATAGTTTCAGAAATAACAAAAACATAATAGTAGCATATAGATATAGTAGAAAGTTTTATGAAAGGTGTGTGAAATCTATATGCTCAAAAATTGTGTTATCAAACAATCTGTTGATAAGGAGGAATGGGCAAAAGCTGCAGGAATCAGAGCGGTCAAAACCATGGCACAGACGGCAATCGCAACGATAGGTACAGCCGCAGTCATGGGTGCAGTCGATTGGAAGATGGTAGGAAGTGCAGCGGTGTTAGCCGGAATATTGTCCGTATTAACCTCTGTTGCAGGCATTCCGGAAGTACAGGAAAAATGTTAAACAAATTTTGAAAAAAGTTGTTGACATTTATCTTTCTGTAGTGTACTATAAACAAGTCGGTTGCGAAAGCAACGAAAAATATGGGATCTTAGCTCAGCTGGGAGAGCATCTGCCTTACAAGCAGAGGGTCATAGGTTCGAGCCCTATAGGTCCCATACTTAACTTAATATGGCGGAATAGCTCAGTTGGCTAGAGCACACGGTTCATACCCGTGGTGTCG
>CAMGET010000313.1 GCA_946055175.1 uncultured Roseburia sp. | reverse complement strand
TGCCGGTTTTGCCGCCTTTATCAGAAACGCCGAGGATGGAACAGAGCTGTTTGTATGGTGATATCGTGCATTTTTCATTGAAACCGGAACGGGGTTACTGTGAGCCTGGAGAAAGGAATACGCGAAGCGCAGGACAAATCCCATGGAGTTAGAAAGATATTAGTGGAGGGAAACGTCAATGTGTCAAATGTTATTATTGATTAATCCTGAATTTGTAGAGAGTATATTGAATGGAACAAAACTTTTTGAATATCGTAAGTTTAGATGCAGAGAAGATGTTGACAAAATCATTATATATGCGACTGCACCTCAGAAACAAGTTGTGGCAGAGGCTGAAATTGAATATATCATCGAAGATGATGTTTTAAATGTATGGCGTAAGACTAAACAACATTCCGGCATTACATATTCCTTTTTTAGAAAGTATTATTGGGGAAAGAAAAAAGCCGTTGCTTATCGGCTAAAAAATGTGGTTTTATATGATAAACCGTTGTCTTTGGAGGATATAGGTGTATCTTGCGCCCCACAATCATATTGCTATTTATCGATGCCAGGATAAATGACTTTTTTAAGTAAAGATTTAGAAATTTTATAGTGGTAATAGTAGATATAAATTATGCTTAGGAGAGGGATACTATATGGTCAGCTCAATAGTTCGCCTATGGATGTCAGTTTACTGAAGAATGTGAAACAGTTATGTAAAATGATAGCAGAATTATTTCTCAAGAGTCAAGAAGGCAAGGATGACGCGGAAGAGGAAATTGCAAAAATGTTTATTCAATAGAAAGTGAGTTGTTTGATTTGGAAAAAGATTTTGACCTTTCACAATTTGATGAATACAGAGAAGATAACAGAAGAGAAGTGAAAAAAGCAAATGGTGGTCTGCCAATTTCATTGTGGGACACGTATTCTGCTTTTGCAAATTGCTATGGCGGTGTCATTATCCTCGGTGTCAAAGAAGAAAAAGACGGCAGTTGGAAAACTACCGGTCTTCAGAATGCGTCCAAACTCCGAAAAGACTTCTGGGATACCATCAATAATTCTAAGAAAGTTAATATCAATCTCCTGTCGGAAGATGACGTACAGATGTATGAAATTGGCGAAAACAAAGATGTTATCATGGTTATTTATGTGCCAATGGCGAAGCGTGAGCAGAAACCGGTGTACATCAACAATGACATTTTTAATGGCACTTTTCGTCGTAATTACGAGGGCGATTATCATTGTACCAGATTGCAGGTAAAGACCATGCTTCGAGACCAGACCGAGCGTACAATGGATATGGAAGTGCTTGATAAGGTTCCGATGGAAGATTTGAATTATGATACCATTCATGGATATCGCAACAGTCATCGTTCTTTAAAAGAAGGACATCCTTTTGAACGCTTGAGCGACCATGAGTATTTAAGAAGTATTGGTGCTGCTGCTATTTCGGAGGAAGACGGAAAGTTGCATCCTACGGCAGCAGGTATGCTGATGTTTGGGGATGAGTACAATATTGTGCGCCATTTCCCTGAATACTTCTTGGACTATAGAGAAGAGTTGGACCCTACCACACGCTGGAGTGACAGATTGCAGTCCAGTTCCGGTGAATGGTCCGGAAATGTGTGCGATTTTTATTTTAGAGTTTATAACAAGATTATTAAAGACATTAAGGTGCCTTTCAAAATGGTTGGTGGAGAACGTATTGATGATACTCCGGTACACAAGGCACTTCGTGAAGCTTTGGCAAACTGTCTGATTAATGCGGATTATCATGGTTTGCGTGGTGTTGTTATCCGTAAAGAACCAGACAAGCTCATTTTGGCAAATCCGGGTTATGTCAGAACGGGTAAAAAGCAGATGCGCCTTGGTGGCGAATCCGATCCCCGAAACAAGGCTCTTATGAAAATGTTTAATCTTATCAATATTGGTGAACGAGCTGGAAGTGGTGTGCCGAATATCTTTAATATTTGGGCAGATGAAGGTTGGGAAGAACCGGTGATTGAAGAGAGATTTGATCCGGATAGAACGGTACTGTCGCTTTCTTTCAAAAAAAGCGGCGATAAAAAACCGACGATAAAAAGCGGCGATAAAAAAACGACGATAAAAAGCGACGATAAAAAAAGTGCAAAAACAGGAAAACAGCAAGAAAAGATTTTAAATCATATGGAAGAGAATAAAGAGTATCGTTTGCAGGATTTTTGTGATTTGTTAGGTCTGAAAGAGACTCGAACAAAAGAGATTTTGAAACCACTTATATCTGACGGAAAAATTTCTGTTATTGGTAAGAATAAAGACCGACGATATAAATTAGGATAGGAGGCATCATATGGTACACCCGGATAAAGTTGGAATAGAAGCCGAGAAAAAAGAAGATGAAAATTTTAAATTCCGTAGTTTCTTAAAAGGACATGCAGATGAGGAAGAATTAGATAAGCAGTTTCTGCGACTGCATAAAGAACTGTTTGCTGATTATGACTGCAGTAAATGCAGAAATTGTTGCAAGATGTACAAGGGAAGTATACCTAAAGAGGATGTTGAAAAAGATGCGGAGTATTTAGGAATTACAGTAGAGCAGTTTATCGATTTCTTTTTGGAAAAAGAGGAATTTGGAATCGGCTATCATACGAAACATAAACCATGTGATTTTTTACAGGAAGATGGAAACTGTAAACTTGGGGATTGTAAACCGGATAGTTGTAAGAAATATCCTTATACAGACCAGCCGGAAAGATTGTGTAGTCTGCTGGGAATGTTAGATACCATTTCTATCTGCCCGGTTGCATTTGAAATATTTGAGCGTTTGAAGAAAGAATACGGATTCAAGAGAAGATAGGGGGACATATGAGAAAAGAGGCATCTATAGAGCAATGGAAAACATTGTATGAGGCAGGAACGCGCATTAAGGAACTGAAACCATGGGAAAAGTTCTGGGATTTGGATTTGATCGGCATCAGATATGGAACTGAAGCGGAGACGGTTTTCTTCAGTATACTGGGGCGAGGCGGTGATTGTTATGGAATAGCTGTCTATGAAGGATACGAGGGACT
>CAMGET010000312.1 GCA_946055175.1 uncultured Roseburia sp. | reverse complement strand
GTTATGAATCACCGATTGCTGTCTTTGATACTACGATGAAGTATGCGTTATACTGGAAAACCTCAGATATGCTACTTCAGGAAAATTATCAGTATGATATTTATGGGATAAATGAGATTAATACTGTACATGTTGGACCAAAGAATACTGGTAATAGTACCTTAAGTTTTCTTCCGGCAATGCAGAGTACAGAAGATTTTGACCTTCATTGGAATCTAGACTATGAGCCAAACCAGAATGGAAATACCATTTGCCAAGAGTGTAATGGTACTGGAACAATCATTGTTGTGGAAGAACGTGTGAAAAGTGTATACAATGGAACACCATGTCGTATTTGTAATGATGTAGGTACGGTGGATGATGGAATACATGGCGGCGAGAGTGCGGAATGTGGAGAATGTCACGGTTATGGCACAAGTCATAGTGTTGGTGATGTCGATGATGGTTCCGGTGGGTTTAATGGTGACTACAGGGGTTATGCATTCGATGAAAAAACAGTAAAGGAAGAATATTCTGAAAAATGTCAAGCCTGTGGAGGTCAGGGTTTCTACTAAAACGGGATAAATGGGATTTATAACGTATATGGAAGAGAGGGAGTTTTTTCTATTCGTTTGGAAGTACGCGTACATCCGAATAGAAAAAATCTCCCTCTCTTTCCGCTTCCTCCTTATACGAAACTATAAATCTAAATTCTGTGCTAAAGATTCATTTCAAAGTAAAGTCTTGCTATTTTTCAAACGAGAATGTAAACTGTATAAGATACAAAAATACTTGTATTATTGTTTGATAAGAGGAAATAAGCATGAGAAAAAGAATAATAATGGCAGTAATTTTATGCTTCTTTGGCGGGATTGCATGTTTTTATGCCAGTAATAATCATGAGGAAACTGTTTTACAGGATATAGAAGTAAAAATTGATACACAGACATCGGAAGAAATTAACATAGAACGAGATGCACAAAATACAGAAATAATTTCACAGAACGTAACAGAGCAAGTAAGTGATGATTCGCAAGAAGTGTGCGAGGAAGAAGATGAGTATGCGAATCTTGCAATTGCAGATGTTACAAATTATGTAAATGTTAGAAAAGAGCCAAATACTGAAAGCGAAATCGTAGGAAAAATCTATGATGGTGCTGTAGCACAGATTGTTTCTGTGGCAGGGGAACAGGATGACTGGTTTCAAGTGATATCCGGTAATGTAGAAGGCTATATTAAAGCAGAGTTTTTTATATATGGAGATGAGGCAGCTACTGTAATTGATGAGTATGTGACAAGGTACGCAGTGGTACAGGCAGATCGTTTAAATGTGCGTGAAAAACCATCTACAGAGGAAAAACGAATTGGCTACATTGATCACGGCGAGAAAGTAAAAATGCTTGAAAACCTTGGAGAATGGTTAAAGATTGCATACACAACTGGAAAAGAAGGTTATGTAGCAGCAGAGTATGTCACGATTCAAGAAGAGTTCCTATATGCGAAAACCTTAGAAGAAGAACGGGCAGAAATCGCTGCGAAAAAAGCGCTAGAAGAGCGCATGAAAGCACAGGAGAGTGAGGCACCGGAGAATCTGACACAAGCGGTATTCCCTGAAACAAGCTATACTTCGAACGAAGAGCTGCGTAGAGCCATTGTAGACTATGCATTGCAATATGTTGGAAGCAACTATGTACATGGCGGTACCAGTTTGGCAACGGGAACGGATTGCTCCGGTTTTACCTGCTTTGTATATGCAGATTTTGGCTACTCCATCAGCCGGACTCCGTCAGGACAGTATTCCGGTGCAGGGCGCAGTATTGATTACAGCGAGATTCAACCCGGTGACATTATCTGCTACAGTTCCAACGGAGGAAAAAGTTGTACGCATGTAGGACTTTATATAGGGGATGGACAAATCGTACATGCTGCCAACTCACGTAAAGGAGTTATCACCAGTGCAGCAGATTACAGCCCGATTATCGGTATTCGGAATGTGATTGATTAAAAAGAACCTCCCTGGTTAGAACCCAGTTTCCCAGGATTTCTTCACTCCAGCCAGTCAAATCCTCTAAAGTGAGATTGACGCCGCCATAAGAGTGGATGCCGTGGGAGGAAGCCAGTTCACTTGTGTAATCTTCAAGAGGATAAATATTTTTTATACGCACAGGACTGCTGGTGTAATGACATACTAAAGGAATTACACCGGTTTTGTCCTCTAAGATAGAGACACCATCCTCATCTACATGAAAGGTCACCCAGGCGAGTGCTTCTAACATAGAGATGCCGCCCTTTTGGGTGGATACATAGTTACCAAGAGAATAAAAGCATAGGGCACGGTTGCCGTTTTCTGCAGTTATCCATTCTACCGGCTGAACTACGTGGGGATGTGTACCGATAATTAAATCGGCTCCTGCTTCTGTCATCTGTAGGGCAAATTCCTGCTCGTAGCTGGATGGAGTGGTCACATATTCTGTGCCCCAATGTGGGCAGACGATGACGATATCAGCCAGTTCTTTTGCCTTTTGAATATCAGTAAGAACCTGAGGATGTAGGGTGGTAAAGTCCATCTGATAGGTGTTCGCATTATAATTACATAAAAGATTTAGATGCCCTTCCAGGGATTTCGGCAGGGTTTCTATATTTGGACCATAGGTATAATTTAAGTTGGCAAAGGTGATACCATCAACTGTCAGCAGGGGAATTTCTCCTGCTTTTTCTTTGTCTGCATAAATGCCTGTCATCAGAACATCAGGATACTTGTCCCAAAAATCTGCGCAGGCAAACAAGCCTTCTACACCCTGGTCGGCAGCGTGGTTAGAGGCATGGAGCACGACATTAAAGCCGGAGTTAACAATGGCATCTCCGACTTCAGTTGGAGAATTGAAGTGGGGAAAGCCGGAGAACCCACGCTCATTGCCTCCTAAAATGGTTTCCTGATTAATGATTTTGATATCCGCGTGTTCCAGAAAATCAGAAATGCCTTCATACAGAAAAGAATAATCAAGACTACCGTCTGCTTGTTTTCCACTGTATACGACACCCATATGCATGAGATTATCGCCCACTGCCA
>CAMGET010000311.1 GCA_946055175.1 uncultured Roseburia sp. | reverse complement strand
TAAATTTAATCTTTGAGGAGCCAAAGGAGAGTAAATACCGAAAAAACAGCGAACCGCAGATGCAGATGGAAACCCAGAATATTATGAAAAGAGTCGGACATAAGCTCAACGAGGAAGAAGGAGCAGAGACATCGACTGAGCATAATAAAGATAATGCAACATCTGGTATAGAAACGATTAAGAATCAACAAGATATAACAAAAGTTGCAAAAAATGATGCAAAAGTACTAGTAGATGCAGGAAAAATCGCAAAAAAATCTTTTGAAAACGTAAGAAGAGAATTTCGTAAAAAGTCAGATAATCCGGATGTCATCTATGGTAGGGACATTGGGGATGATGAAACAATTGCAATTGAAAAAATTGTAGGTGAAATGGGCGAAGTCACCATCCGGTGTCAGGTTATGACCCTAGATACCAGAGAAATTCGTGGAGAACGTACCATTGTGATTATTTCTGTAACAGATTTTACAGATTCCATTGTTATTAAAATTTTTTCTAAAAATGAAGAACGTGACGAACTAATAGAAGGACTAAAACCGGGTTCCTTTGTGAAAATTAAGGGTGTGACATCCATTGACAAATTTGACAGTGATTTAACAATCGGTTCTGTTGTGGGAATTAAGAAGATAACTGATTTTACAACATCCCGCATGGATATGTCTCCGGAAAAACGAGTGGAACTTCACTGCCATACAAAGATGAGTGATATGGATGGGGTTTCTGAGTGTAAGGATATCGTGAAGCGGGCAATGAAATGGGGCCATAAAGCTATTGCCATAACGGATCACGGGGATGTACAGGCGTTCCCTGATGCAAATCATGCCTATGGACCGGACGATAATTTTAAGGTTATCTATGGTGTAGAAGCATATTTAGTAGACGACTTAAAAGGGATGATAGAAAACTCTAAGGGACAGAGTCTGGATGCTCCTTATGTTGTATTTGATATTGAAACTACCGGTCTTTCTGCTGAAAAAAATAAAATTATTGAGATAGGTGCAGTGAAAGTCATAGATGGAAAAATTGTTGAAAAATTTTCACAATTTGTCAACCCGAAAGTGCCAATTCCATTTGAAATTGAACAGTTGACTTCCATTAAAGATGAAATGGTGATGGATGCACCAACGATTGAAGAAGTGTTGCCAAGGTTTATGGAATTTTGTAAAGATGCGGTAATGGTAGCGCATAATGCAGATTTTGACATGAGCTTCATCAAGAAAAACTGTGATTTACAGAATATCACGTATGATTTTACGATTGCAGATACAGTGGCTTTAGCACGTTTTTTAATGCCACAGCTGAATCGCTATAAGTTGGATACCATTGCAAAAGCACTGAATGTGTCGTTAGAAAACCACCATAGAGCGGTAGATGATGCGGGATGTACGGCAGAAATTTTTGTGAAATTTATCGCAATGTTAAAGGAACGTGGTATTGAGAATCTGGATGATTTAAATAATGTGGCATCTACATCGCCTGAAACGATTATGAAAATGCCGACATATCATGCAATTATACTGGCAACAAATGATATTGGACGAATTAATTTGTACCGATTGGTTTCTCTGTCGCATCTGACCTATTATCATAACAGACCAAGGGTACCAAAGAGCGAATTTGTAAAATACAGGGAAGGGCTGCTGCTTGGTTCTGCCTGTGAGGCAGGCGAACTTTATCGTGCAATTCTAGGAGGCAGGCCGGAGGAAGAAATTATTCAGTTAGTAAAGTTTTATGATTATCTTGAAATCCAGCCTCTTGGAAACAATAAATTTATGATTGCCAACGAAAAGGAGCCCGTAAATTCACTTGAAGATTTACAGGAAATTAATAAATATATCTGCAGATTAGGAGAGCAGTTTAATAAACCGGTAGTAGCGACTTGTGATGTGCATTTCCTGGATCCGGAAGATGAGGTATATCGTCGTATAATTATGGCGGGAAAAGGATTTAAGGATGCGGATGAACAGGCTCCGCTTTATCTTCGTACAACCGAGGAAATGTTAGAAGAATTTTCTTACCTTGGAAGTGAAAAAGCAGAAGAGGTAGTAATCACAAATACAAATAAGATTGCAGATATGTGTGAACGAATTTCGCCGGTAAGACCTGATAAATGTCCACCTGTGATTGAAAATTCTGATCAGATGTTAAGAGACATCTGTTATACAAAGGCTCACAGTATGTATGGAGAAGAACTACCTCCGGTTGTAAAGGAGCGGTTGGACAGAGAATTAAACTCGATTATCAGCAATGGATATGCTGTAATGTATATTATTGCCCAAAAACTGGTATGGAAGTCAAATGAGGATGGTTACCTGGTAGGTTCCCGAGGGTCTGTAGGTTCTTCGTTTGCAGCTACAATGGCCGGTATTACGGAGGTTAATCCACTACAGGCGCATTATCGCTGTGTGAATTGTAAATACAGTGATTTTGATTCACCGGAAGTTAAGGCTTTTTCAGGACGCGGCGGTTGTGATATGCCGGATAAGATCTGCCCAGTCTGTGGAAAGAAGCTGATGAAGGATGGATTTGATATTCCATTTGAAACTTTCCTTGGATTTAAAGGAAATAAAGAGCCGGATATCGACCTAAATTTCTCAGGTGAATATCAGAGTAAAGCTCATGCATATTGTGAAGTAATCTTTGGCTATGGGCAGACCTTCCGTGCCGGCACGATTGGAACATTAGCGGATAAGACGGCATTTGGATATATTAAGAATTATTATGAAGAACGTGGAATTAGAAAACGTACCTGTGAAATAAACCGTATCGTACAGGGCTGCGTTGGTGTTCGTAGAACTACAGGTCAGCATCCTGGTGGCATTATCGTGCTTCCGGTAGGAGAGGATATCAATTCGTTTACTCCGGTGCAGCATCCTGCAAATGATATGACAACTGCAACGGTAACGACACACTTTGATTATCATTCTATTGACCACAATTTATTAAAGCTGGATATTCTAGGGCACGATGATCCTACCATGATTCGTATGTTGCAGGATTTGACAGGATTAGACCCACAGACAATTCCGTTAGACGACCAGACTGTCAT
>CAMGET010000310.1 GCA_946055175.1 uncultured Roseburia sp. | reverse complement strand
CTACAAGGTTTTCTAATTGCGCAGATTTACAGTCCAAAAGCATCAGACCTACAAGACCGGTGTCCATGAAATAGTATTTAGGGGAAGTCTCTTTTTCCACAAGCTTTGCAGCATAATTTGTCAGAGGGAATATGAGATAGGAATCATTCATATATCCCACATAGTTTATGACGGTCTGTTTGCCAAGGGAAGTTCCGGCACTCTTTGCGATATTAGTTAGTCTGGTAAAGGATAATGGTTTGGTAATGGATTCAGCTATTTTCTTTAATATAAGCTTAACTGCAAAGTCATTTGTGATCCTATTTCTTGTAATAATGTCTCCAAGATAAACTGTCTGATAAATGCTGCTTAAGAAGGTTCTTTTATTTTTGATTTCCACAAGTTCTGGAAAAGCTCCGTAAGTAACATATCCATTATACTGTGAAAGTAGGTCTGCTTTATCACTTGTACTGATGGTATCCAGGTAATTCTTTTCCTTACCGTTTGCGATTAGATATTCGGTAAAGGAGTAAGGATATATATTCATGATAACGAATCGGCCACCAAGTGTGGAGGCAATCTCACTGCTGAGCATTTTGCTGTTGCTTCCGGTGATACTTATTCTGTATTTCATATCCGCAATTCTGCGTACGAATTTTTCCCATCCGTCAATATTTTGTATTTCATCAAGAAACAAATATGGCTTATTACCTGCTCCCGAAAGCTCAAGCCCTATCTCCAGGATGGTATTCAAATCATCAGCTGTCATTTCCAAAAGACGTTCGTCTTCGAAATTCACATAGACAATCTGTGATAAAGGAATTTTCTTTTCAAGCAGGTTTTGTATCTGCTGATACATCATATAGGATTTGCCACATCTTCTGATACCGACAAAGCAATAGTTTATATTTTCTTCCAAAGGATAATGTCTGGAAATTAATGGATTGTTTAAGTAAATATCCTTCTGATCAACCATGATCTGTTTTAGAGTATCTCTGTTCATAATTAAACCTCCAATCTATGAAACAATTATATATTAAAAGTGTTCTATACACAAGACAAAAACAAAAATAATTTGTTTTGTGAAGTGATATACAGATAGTATATGCAGAAAAGCTTCATATATTGATATATGTAAAGTTTCCGCACAGGCAACTTATGTTTCCGGATCCTGAGAAATCAGTTCTTCTACTTAGAACCTGCAGATGTGCAGGATCAAGAAAGTCGTATTTGAACAGACAAGCAGCATATTGATAATCCAGATAGAACAGCTTATTAAAATAAGCAACGCCTATTTCAGCAGGAATGTATTTATCAAGGTCATCCTGTGGGATTTCAGGTTCCCTGATTGCTTCCGGGCTGATATTCATACAATACAATCCCGGGAAGACCGTCGGAACCTGTGGAATAAATCCACATGTGTACAGAGGATACACCAGTTAGCCATTTTTTGCATTCTTGCCTATGATATAGTAAAATGTAGTTGGAAGTTCACTATCCAAAGAAAATATGATAGGGGGAGGGGTTATATGCTGCTGGTAAAACTTTTATTGGTGATAGCCATAGTGTTTTTAGGGCTATTCCTTTTCGTATCCATAGGCTTATGTACATATGCGGTTTTTCCGAAGCGTTATAGTCTTAGTGATACGAAAAAATGGGAACTGCAAAAACCATACTTAATGGGGTTACAGTTTCCACCAAAGGAAGTATATACGGTAAAATCCTATGATGGCTATGAACTACATGCAGAGTACATAGAAACAGATGCAAAATCCAAGAAATATGTGATCATCAGCCATGGTTATACATATACCAGATATGGTTCCTACAAGTATGTTTATTTATTTCAAAAAATGGGGTTTAACTGCGTAATCTATGATGACAGGGGGCATGGAGAAAATAAAAAATGCCGCTGTATGTTTGGTATTCGGGAGTCAAAAGATCTTCTTGCGATGATAGAGGACACCTATAAGCGGTTTGGCTATGATATTCTTCTTGGACTTCATGGAGAATCTATGGGCTCTGGTCTTAGCTTAACCGCTTTGCAATACAAGCCAAATGTGAAGTTTTTGGTTGCAGACTGTGGATATGGAAGATTACAGGAAGTGCTGTGTGGCAAAGTAAAGGAAGTATTTCATTTGCCGGGAGTGTTCGCGTATCCGGCTTCTTTTTTCTGCAGAATCTTATATGGATATTCTTTTACAAAAGTGAACCCGGAAGAATATCTAAAAGAAAATGAAATTCCAATTTGTTTTATTCATGGGCAAGAAGATACGTTTATTCCATGTAGTCAAAGTGTAAGAATGCATGAAGTGAATAAAGGATATAGTGAGTTACATATCTTTCCTGGTGCGGAACATGCACAGTCGATAGACTCTGATCTTTGCCGTTATGAGAAGGTTTTAAAAGAATTTGTAGAGAAGGTACTATAAAGAAAGCACTTAAAGAAAGTGGGGAACAGGAAAATGAATGCAAAAGAGCATGTGAGTGTAAGCAGTAAGCTTTGGTTATGTAGTGCAGATTGCTTATGTGGAACACTATCAGGCTTGATTACTGGTGGTGGAATGACATATTTCTACACCAAGTACATGGGGTTAGAAGAGCATCTTGCAAGTATCGTATGGATTATTTTTGCCGTATGGAATGCGTTAAATGATCCTTTATTTGGCTACCTGTCTGACCGTACAAAATCAAAGCTTGGCAGAAGAATCCCATATATTCGATATGGTGCGTTGTTTTATGGCGTAATTTTTATTATGAGCTGGTTTATGTGGCCGTTTGGAGAAAGTCAGACTGCATTGTTTGTTCAAATGTTAGTCTCTTTATTTTTCTTTGATACCTTCTATACAGCAATTGCAACTGCTCTTTATGTTTTGCCGTATACGATGGCAGAGAGCAATCAGGCAAGAAGTAGTATTTTTATTTGGAAAATCTTTTTCTCTTTGTTATCGCTTGGAGCACCACTTGTGTTATTCCCATTGGTAAGGCCCGACGTAGGAGAAAGTGCAGCCCGTTTCCAGATGATTATGACGGTATTAGGGATTGTTACGATTTTAGTGATTTATTGTTCCACTTTCTTTT
>CAMGET010000309.1 GCA_946055175.1 uncultured Roseburia sp. | reverse complement strand
GATACCTATGATGTAATTACAAAGTATGCAAATTTGGGCGAAGGAGTCATTGAAATGGAAAAATATAAAGGAGAGGATGGAGGAATCAATATGTGCAAAGGACTTAGGGATTTGATTGACGATAGTAAAGAAGAAGGAAGAGAAGAATTGCTTAGAGGTATAGTTATAAATATGCTTAGGAAAAACAAAACAATAGAGGAAATTTGTGATCTTTTGGGGTGTGACAGCACTTATGTAGAAGCTATTAGGAAGGAAATAGAATCTTGAAGAAACGTGAATTAGTAAAAGAAATCATCATTTTAACCGTTGCTGTAGCCATTATTGCGGCAGCAGTCTTTTTCTTTTTGATACCGAGCCATGCGGCAGTAAGCAGTATTTCCGGTTTGGCGATTGTTTTGTCAAATGTGATACCGCTTACGGTTTCAGAGATTACATTCATTCTAAATGTGGTTCTGCTGATAATTGGTTTTTTGCTCTGCGGAAAAGAATTTGGCGTAAAGACAGTATATACCTCCATTATGCTACCTGTATTCATGAAGCTTTTTGAGGTTATCTGGCCGGATAATCAGTCGATGACCGGGGATGCGACACTGGATGTGGTAGCCTATGTATTTCTGGTAAGTGTGGGACTTAGTATTTTGTTTAACCGCAATGCCTCTTCGGGCGGACTGGATATTGTGGCAAAAATTATGAATAAATTTTTGCATATTGAGCTGGGAAAAGCTATGTCGTTAGCCGGAATGTGTGTGGCTTTATCGTCAGCCCTGTTTTATGATAAAAAGACGGTGGTGCTTAGTGTGCTGGGAACTTATGTGAATGGTCTGATTCTGGACTACTTTATTTTCGGACAGACAGAGAAAAAACGTGTCTGCATTATTACGAAAAAAGAGGAAGAGGTCCGGGATTTTATCCTGCATACGCTGCACAGCGGTGCGACAATTTATGAGGCATACGGAGCTTACCATATGGACATGCATCATGAAATTATTACAATCGTGGATAAAAATGAGTACCAGAAGCTGATGGCGTATATGAATGAGACGGATCCGGATGCTTTTATGACGATTTATACGGTAAAAGAGATTCAATATAAGCCAAAAGTGTAAAAAAAGATTGACAAATAATGGAAAAAAGGATATAAATCTTTATTGAAATGAATTGTGAAAGCAGAGTCTTTCCAAAGCGATTTTACGGACCACTCCGATAGGAGTTTAGGCCATACGGACAGCCGGGTCCACTGCCGATTGGCGGCTTGCCGCCTTATTGATTGAGTTAGAAGCTCAAATTTTATAAGTTGGTTACTTTATAACCGAAATGCGTGTTTACGCAGACTTGTGAAACGGTCAATAAGAGTAGTAAAAGTATTGTTGCTATATAGACTCTGTAAATCCTACATAATAGTTTAGCAGAAAAACTGCATGATAGCAGTTTTTGGGATAAAGACAATGTTTGAAACGCAAGTTGTGTAAACAGCTTGCGTTTTTTTGCGTGAGGATAGGTAATTTTTAAAGGTACGAGGTGTAACGATGGAGGAAACAAAGAAGATGGATCAAAATAGAGCTCCGATTTATGAAGCATTGCAGAACTTCCGCCAGATGCGGGTGGTTCCGTTTGATGTACCGGGGCATAAGCATGGAAGAGGAAATCCGGAGCTGACAGCTTTTTTGGGAGAGCAGTGTGTCAGCATTGATGTGAATAGTATGAAGCCTTTGGATAATCTCTGTCATCCGGTTTCGGTCATACACGAAGCAGAAGTGCTTGCGGCGGAGGCTTTTGGGGCTGCACACACTTTTCTGATGGTAGGAGGAACCACCAGTGCAGTACAGAGTATGGTGCTATCAACCTGTAAGCGTGGAGATAAAATTATTTTGCCGCGAAATGTACATCGGAGTGTGATTAATGCACTGGTGCTTTGCGGAGCGATTCCGGTATATGTGAATCCGGAGGTGGACCGCAGGCTTGGTATTTCGCTAGGAATGCAGAGAGAACAGGTGGCAAAGGCGATTACGGAGAATCCGGATGCAGTGGCAGTACTGGTGAATAACCCAACCTATTATGGAATTTGCAGTGATTTAAAAGCGATTGTAGAAATGGCGCATCAGGCCGGAATGTACTGTCTGGCAGATGAGGCACATGGGACTCATTTTTATTTTGGGGAAGACATGCCGGTTTCGGCTATGGCAGCCGGAGCAGATATGGCAGCAGTCTCCATGCATAAAAGCGGAGGCAGTCTGACACAATCTTCCCTGTTGTTAGTTGGTTCGCGTATGAATGTTGGTCATGTACGGCAGATTATTAACTTGACACAGACCACATCGGGCAGTTATTTATTGATGTCGAGCCTTGATATTAGCAGACGAAATCTTGCCTTACGTGGAAAAGAGGTATTTGCCAAGGTGGTTTCCATGGCAGAATATGCCCGTGAGGAAATCAATGCCATCGGCGGTTACTATGCGTTTGGAAAAGAATTGATAAACGGAAATTCCGTGTTTGATTTTGACCCGACAAAGTTAAGCGTTCATACTCGTGATATCGGGCTGGCCGGAATTGAGGTTTATGATATTTTACGGGATGAGTATGATATTCAAATCGAGTTTGGAGATATCGGAAATATTCTGGCATATCTGTCTATCGGTGACAGAAGACAGGAACTGGAGCGTTTGGTGAGTGCTTTAGCAGAAATCAGACGCCGCTATCAGAAGGATAGCAACGGACTTCTTAGTCAGGAATACATTGCTCCTGAGGTAGTGCTTAGTCCGCAGGAAGCTTTTTACGCAGAGAAGAAAAGTCTTCCGCTTAAAGAAAGTGCGGGCTGTGTCTGCAGTGAATTTGTAATGTGTTATCCGCCGGGAATCCCGATTTTGGCACCGGGAGAGCGGATTACGAAGGAGATACTGGATTATATTGCGTATGCAAAAGTCAAGGGCTGTTCCATGACGGGACCGGAAGACCCGCAGATAGAGCATCTTAATGTGTTGCAATAATACAAGGAGGCTAAATCCTCTCCTCATCAACGGATTCGGATTTTGCTTCGCAAAACAAGGAGGCTAAATCCTCTCCTCATCAACGGATTCGGATTTTGCTTCGCAAAAC
>CAMGET010000308.1 GCA_946055175.1 uncultured Roseburia sp. | reverse complement strand
ACTGTGGTTATGAAAATGGCTATACGGATGCGATGTTGGATGCTTTAAAAAAGCACAATGCACCGGCTACATTTTTTGTTGTGGGACATTATGTGGAATCCGCACCGGAACAGGTAAAACGAATGGTCGCAGAAGGACATACGGTCGGTAACCATACTTACCATCATCCAGACATGTCATCTATTTCAGATTTAACTTCTTTTAAAAAGGAAGTGGACGATGTGGCGAATGCCTTTAAAGAACTGACAGGAACCGATATGGCGATGTATTACAGACCTCCACAGGGCAAATACAGTACGAAAAATCTGGAAATGGCAAAGGAACTTGGCTATTCCACCTTTTTCTGGAGTCTTGCACATGTAGATTGGAACGTGGATAAGCAACCAAGTCATGAAGAAGCAATGAATAAGCTGACAAAACGCATCCATCCTGGAGCCATTGTGCTGTTACATAACACTTCTAAAACGAATAGTGAGATATTAGATGAACTGCTGACGAAGTGGGAGGAGATGGGATACACCTTTGGAACATTAGAGGAACTGCGGACGCAGCAGTAAATGTAAAATAGGCTGAAGTTTCTGTAGTTAAGAGCCGATATATTATGTAACGGGAAAATGGATTTTCAAAACAGATTCAGGGAGGATTTTGAAAGGAAAATAACATGATAAATTCAGTGGGTTCTATTCAAAATCAGACGATTAATTTACTACAGGAACGTCGAACACAGATATTGGAAAAACTGAAAAATGGTGATGCAGAAGAAGCAATCATTACAGGTGGAAATGCATTTACGGAAAGTGTCTGGGATAAGATGCTGGAAGGAGTAGATAATTATCTTGATGAAGTAAAAGAAGAACAGAAAGTCCGCTTTGCGAAAATGGATGAAGAGAAGGAAGAAAAAGAGCTTTTATTAAAACGTGCTGACGAAGAAAAAATGCTGCAGGGGCAAAGTATGAAAGAAGTCTTAAGTATGAGGAACGGAGGCTCTTTAAAGGTTCCATATGGTTATCTGGCAAAGGATGGCGTTATTGAGTATAACGGAGTGATTTTTGTTTGTGATGAACAACACAATGCTATTTGTCTTGGAGATATGACAAATCCAAAAGATGTGATTACGATTCCATTAACAAAAGGTGGCACCTTAAAAGTGAATCGCAATAGTGTTAATGATTTATCAAAAGCAATCAGTATGTTTTCACCGGAGGATATTCGCAGAATTATGGAAGCAATAGCGACAGATACGAAATGTCGTCAGATGCAACAGGAGATGGATGAAACGGTAAACAGTATTACCGGAAGTACTACGTATGTTTCTCAGAATAATAAGGAGGATGTAGTAACTGCAGAGCAGATTGCAGAGTTATTTAAAAATAGAGAGTGATGTAAAAGAGTGCTGTCACATTAACGATTGAATTAAAGTGACAGCACGTTTTTATCTAGTATTTTTCACGAAATCCGGTCTCACCCTCTGCTAATGCAATCTGACGTCTCGAAATCCAATCAATTCGAATATATCTGTCCTGGTAAAGCTCCCAAACAACACGGTCAATATCTTCCGGGAAACCCTGCAATTCAGCAGAGACAGAACCATCATATTCATTTCTGACCCAGCCGGTCACATGATAGTGTTCAGCATGCATTTTCATTTTATAACGAAATCCGACTTCCTGAACACGGCCTTCAAAAGACAGGTGTTCACGTACTTTAGCATTCATTTAAAAGCTCCTTTTCCCATTCCGCTTCTTTGAAACCGACCAATACAGCAGTATCGGTTATGATGAGAGGCCTTTTTACTAGCATGCCATCTGTAGCAAGCAGTGTATATTGTTCTTCAAGTGGCATGGATGAAAGCTTGTCTTTTAATGCCATTTCTTTGTACAGCATTCCGCTGGTATTAAAGAATTTTTTAATGTCTAAACCACTTTTTTCATGCCAGAGCTTTAATTCATCCACAGAAGGATTTTGTTCTTTGATATGGCGGTCTGTATAAGAAAGATTGTGTGTATCCAGCCATTTTTTCGCTTTTTGACAGGTGCTGCATTTCGGGTATTCTAAAAATAATATGTTCATATGAGTGTCCTCTTTTTCTGTTAATTTATTTCTAGTATAGCAGTTTCTATTTGTGGTGCAATAGAAAGATTTAGTGGGGGGATTTGTTTTTTCAAGCATAAATAAGAGAATAGGAGATGGGTTCTATTCCTTTTTAGGGTGTTTCGTGCTAAAATGTAACGAGCAACGAGTAAAATCATAGGCATCGTCTGAGATGTAACGTTTTTTGTTGAGAAGGAGAAAGAATGTTAGAGGATATTTTATTTGACAAGCAGCGATTCTTCGAGTCCGGCATGCAGACCGTTTCTGGAGTTGGGACGCGTGGATAAAGATCTGCAGGATGCTGAGGATTCCTTAAATCCAATGACAGTGGATGGTAAGTTTGAAGGTGAAGTAATTTTTACACCGGCCTGTGCGGCACAGATGGTATATTATGCCCTGTCTAATTTTATCTCCGATTCTGTGATCTTAGATAAAACAGGTCTTTGGTTTGGAAAACTGGGTGAACAAGTGGCATCTGAACAAATAAGCATCGGCATGAAGCCCTGGGATGAGCGAATTATCGATCATGAAGTGCATACTTCAGATGGATTCCGTTCCGAAAATTTCATGGTCATTGAAAAAGGTGTTTTGAAGAGCTACTTGGCATCTTTGTATGTATCTAATAAATGTGAGGTGCCTCGTGCCAAAAATTCTGGGTTTGACCTGGTAATCGAGGCAGGCGAAACATCCTATCAGGATATGGTGAAAAACATGAAGCGGGGGCTTATCGTGGGAGCCGTTTCCTGCGGACAGCCCTCTGCCAACGGAGAATTATCCGGCGTGGCAAAAAATAGCTTCTATGTGGAGAACGGTGAGATTAAGGGAGCCGTCATGGAAACCATGATTAACTGTAATCTGGCAGAAATGTTCAAGAATGTGGTATCCGTATCCGAAGAAGTGCTTTGTGACGGTGGCATGGTAGTGCCCTATATCGGCGTAGAGCATGTGGTAATCTCAGGAAAATAAATATAAGCTTTGTGAGTTTGATAAACGGAATAACCATTT
>CAMGET010000307.1 GCA_946055175.1 uncultured Roseburia sp. | reverse complement strand
GAATCAAAGGCATATCTGATTAGCGAATATAACGGACATATGTTTCCGACGAAGGCTTTTGATAATGAAGAACATCGGTTAGAACATGCAATGCGGCATGTGAAAGTATTGGATGCGGTTGCGGGAGAAGAGGACATTGCAGGCAGCTTTGGCTGGTGCATGTTTGACTATAATACGCACAAGGATTTTGGCAGCGGAGACAGAATCTGCTATCACGGCGTGATGGACATGTTCCGTAATCCAAAGCTTGCTGCATCTGTCTATGCGAGCCAGCAGGAAAATATACCGGTGCTTGAGGTGAGTTCTTCTATGGATATCGGTGAGCATCCGGCTTGTAATCGTGGAGAAACTTATATCTTTACAAATGCTGCCCGCGTTAGAATGTACAAAAATGACCATCTGATAAAAGAATACACCAAAGAAGATTCTGATTTTAAGAATCTGCCACACGGCCCGATTTCAGTAGATGATTTTATCGGAGATGCATTATCAGAAGAGCATTTCCCTAAGAAGGAAGAAGAATTACTAAAACAGGTGTTAAACGATTATGCAAAATATGGTTTTTCCGGCATGCACAAAATGACATATTTAAAAGCGGCATGGCTTATCATACGTTATGGATTGAGTCTGGAATCTGTGACACCGCTTTACACGAAATATATTGGAAACTGGGGAGGCGAAGCGACCACTTACCGATTTGAGGCGATGGACAGCGATGGACTGACCGTTTATAAAACAGTTCAGAAGAAGCCGATGACAGACCTTACGATTTGTGCAAAAGCCGATCATACGGTTTTAATAGAGAAAAACAGTTATGATGTGGCAGCTATTCGTATTTTGGCAAAGGACGAGTATGGAAATGTACTTCCGGTCTGCAATGATGCAGTTTCTTTTGAAGTAAGCGGACCGATTGCGCTCATTGGACCGACGGTTACATCTTTAAATGGAGGGATGGGCGGAACCTATGTTAAGACACTTGCAAAAGAGGGAAAGGCAACCCTTACGATTCGTATGGAGCAGGCGAAAGAGGTTGTAATTCCATTTGAAGTGCAGATTGAAAGAGGAAATGAGTCATGATATTACAAAATAATCAGATATTTGTGCTACATACACAAAATACAACTTATGCATTTCATGTGTTGCCATCCGGCCATTTGGAACATTTATATTATGGACGCAGAATCCGCATCAAAGAGCCGCTTTCAACAGAAAGCATAGCCGCGCTTACGGAAAAGCATGCATTTGCACCTGGAAACGCAAATTCCTACAGCAAGGAGCAAAAGAATTATTCTCTGGAAGATATGCGACTTGAAATGTCTGCTTATGGTAAGGGCGACATCAGAGAGCCATTTGTTGAAATCGTTTATGCAGATGGCAGTTATACTTCAGATTTTATTTATGACGGGTTCTGTTTGAACATAGGAAAAGAACCATTTGAAACACTTCCGGGTTCTTATGATGAGAAAAATGAAGTGGAACACTTATGCGTTACCTTAAAAGAAGAAACTGCAGGTTTAAGCCTGGAATTACATTACTATGTGTATGAGTACTGTGATGTCATTACAAGGAGTGCACGCCTGGTTAACAGCAGTAAGGAAACGATTCAGTTAAAGAGACTTTTGAGTACACAGCTGGATTTTGGTACGGCAGATTTTATTTTCACAACTTTTAACGGAGCATGGGCAAGAGAAATGCGCAGGGTGGATACGCCGGTTTATGCCGGGCGGCATGTGAACAGTTCCTATGCCGGGGTTTCATCTAATCGTGCCAACCCGTTTGTGATGCTAAGTCATGCAGAGACGACCGAAGACGTGGGTGACTGTTATGCATGTAATTTGATTTATAGTGGGAACCATTATGAAGCGGTAGAAGTAAACAGTTACAATAAAACCAGATTCGTCGCCGGTATCAATCCACAGTCTTTTTGTTATGTATTGGAAGAAGGCGCTGTGTTTGAAGCACCGGAAGCGGTTATGACTTATTCAAATGCCGGTTTTAACGGCATGAGCCAGAATATGCATCACTTTGTGAATGAGCATATCGTAAAGGGGTATTGGAAGGAAAAAGAACGGCCTGTTTTATTAAACAGCTGGGAAGCCGCTTATTTTAAGATTGATGAAAGAAAATTGCTGAATCTTGCGAAAGCGGGAAAAGAAGCGGGAATTGAGCTTTTTGTCATGGATGATGGCTGGTTTGGAAATCGAAATGACGATACTTCTTCTCTTGGCGATTGGAATGTAAATCTAAAGAAACTTCCAAACGGTGTAAAAGGTCTGTGCGAGAAAGTGAATGCGTTAGGGCTTGACTTTGGTATCTGGGTGGAGCCTGAAATGGTAAATGTAGACAGCGACTTATATCGTGCACATCCGGACTGGGCGATGTATATTCCGGGCAGACAACATTCCGAAGGACGAAACCAGAGAATTTTAGATATGGGCAGAGTTGAGGTGCAGGACTATGTTATTGAGGAAATGAGTAAGCTTTTTGGCTCCTGCAATATTGCCTATGTAAAGTGGGATATGAACCGAATTGTTTCGGATTATTATGCAAAGGATTTGCCACCGGAACGTCAGGGAGAAGTCTCACATCGTTATGTGTTGGGCCTGTATCGTTGTATGAAGACTTTGACAGAGCGTTTTCCAAAGATTTTGTTTGAAGGATGTGCGTCCGGAGGAAACCGGTTTGATTTGGGAATTTTGTGTTATTTTCCACAGATTTGGGCAAGTGATGATACGGATGCCATGTGCCGTGCTGAGATTCAGACAGGCTATAGTTATGGATATCCGATGTCTGCGGTAAGTGCCCATGTGTCAGCATGTCCGAATCATCAGACGCTGCGTGTCACACCGCTTGAGACACGTTTTCAGCTGGCAGCTTTTGGAAACCTGGGTTATGAATGTAATTTCTGTGAACTGAAAAAAGAAGAACTGGATGCCATTAAGGAGCAGATTACTCTATACAAAAAATGGAGAAAGGTTTTACAATACGGAAACTTTTATCGTGGCAGAACCATATGTGATGCCATAAAGGCAGATGGCAGCAGAGGTAGGGCAAGTGTGCTAACAATCGGAGCCGAGAACCTGACCGAATGAACTAGTGTAGCACA
>CAMGET010000306.1 GCA_946055175.1 uncultured Roseburia sp. | reverse complement strand
TATCTGAACTTGGAACAGATTTGAACAAAGCATTAACGAATGCGTTCAATGACGGATTGCTGGAAATTGATGAAGTTAATGTTATTGCTGATATTCAGGCTAAAATGGCTCAGATTGAAAAGGAATTAGCAGTAGGTGATTTTGAAGCACAGTTGTCAGTACTGGAAATGGATTATTCCGGTGGAAAACTTGATTCTGATTCATTCCAAAAATTACAGGAAGAATTAGATTTACAGGTTGAAGAAGCCACAAATGCATATAGAGAAGCATATGTTAAAAACTATTCTGCGATTACAGCAAGCTATCAGGGTGGTTATCTTACTGACAAAGAATACGAGCAGGCAAAACAGAAACTTCAGGAAACACTACAAAGCGATATAGCAGATGTAGAGCTAAGGGCAATTCAGTTCCAAATTAATACAATTAATGGCGGATATTCAGGAGAAATAGGGGAATATAAGAAAGCAGTAAGAGATGCGTTGGAAGAATATGGTGGTGACGCATATGCATCTCAGTGGGAGAATAGTCCTGCACTGATGTGGCAAACTGTTCAAGATGCTGTTATAGACGGTTATTCAGATAACACTTCCAAAAAGGCAATTGAAGATTTGCTGGGCAATATGTCAGGTTCAATAGATGGTCTATATAAACTTGCAGAAAATATGGATTCATTTAGCCCTGAAATGCAGCAACAGATTCAAGATGCTATAACAAATATCGAAACGCTACGAGGTTTTACAGTAAGAAGAAAGACCGGTGGATTTACAGGTGATATGAATGGACTTTCTGTAGACATAGCGACGGAGTTGGAAAAGTATGGATATTCTGAAAACAATGGAATGTATGCATGGGTAGATCAATATTATCATGATTTAACAGGACATAATGTTATTACGGAAAGTATAAAACCTGCAATTGATGGAATGTATACATATTCAAGTGAATATTTCAAGGAAGTATTTGCACAAGGATTTGAGACAGAAGCTGATGTAAAAATAACTCCTGTGTATGATTTCAAGCCTGCATTTAAGTATAATTCGATTGATAATTTACCGTTATATCACAATGCGGAAGGTGGAATATACAACAATCCTATTCTTACAACGTTTGCGGAAAAAGGGGCGGAAGCTGCAATACCGCTGGATGGTTCTGAAAGAGCGAAAAATCTTTGGACAAAGGCAGGAATGCTTTTGGGAATGTTTTCATCCGGAAACAGAGATAGGGTAGCGCTTGAAGGTATTATGAGGTCAAATTCCGGCAGCAGTTCTGATAAAGCTATCACGGTATCATATAATCCGGTTATTACTATTCAGGGTAATGCATCAAGAGAAGATGTAGATAGAGCACTTTCAATCAGTCTTCAGGAGTTAAAAGAGATGCTTGTAGAAATACAGCGAGAGGATAGCAGAATAGCATTCAGTTAGGAGTAAATATGGGTGGATATTATTATGTAACGAAACAGGGCGATATGTGGGACCATATCGCCTGGAAGGTATATAAGAATGAAAAGATGATAGAAGTTCTTCTGAACGCGGAGGAGAACAGAAAAATCATGGCCACGTATATTTTTTCAGCCGGAGTAGAAGTATGGTGTCCACTGGTAGCAGAACAGGCAGCACCGGCGGACACTGCACCATGGAGGGATAGCGAGTAATGGATACAATGATATCCAAAATACTGATTGAGTATAATGGGATAGATGCAACTGAGATTATTGCAAATGACTGTGATTCCTACACATGGGTTGATAATGCGAATGGAAAAGCAGATACCGTTACATTGAATATGCGTAATGCTGAAATGAAATGGCTGAATGGTTATTATCCGGAGAATGAGGATACGTTTAAGGCATGGTTGCAGTTGTCAAACTGGTCAAAAGACTATAGAGAAGGAAAGATATACTGTGGATGCTTTATGGTAGATTCATTAAAATATTCCGGATTTCCAAATACAGTGAGTCTTTCAGGTATTTCGACACCGACTAATAACAATTTCAATGTAAAACAAAAAAACCGGACATGGAGTAAAACTACGTTAAGAACCATTCTGACTGATATTGCAAGAGAGGCAGGGATTACACTTTCATACAATGCGGAAGAAATCAGTATTGATTCAATCAACCAATCTGGAAAAACGGATCTTAGCTTTGCATATTCTGTATGTAGTGAATATGGATTGGCGGTTAAACTCTATAACAATAAAATTGTAGTGTATGACCAGACGGAATATGAAAAAGCAAGTGCCAAATATGATATCAATATTAAGGAGCTTGGAGGAAGCGGTTCATATGTGATAAATAAGGCGGTCACAACCGTATATGACAGTGTGAAAATTCAGTATACCGATGGTACAAAAGGAGATACGCTGACTTATGAATACATTGTTCCGGGAACAATGGGAAAACGGCAGATGTTCTTATCGAGTAAGGCTGAATCATATAGTGATGCTGAAAAGAAGGCAAAAGCGGCACTCAGGGAGAATATCAGAAAGAGTGTTTCGATTACTTTGAAAATGACAGGAAGTGCAAAGTACCTGGCAACAGACTGCTTCAATCTTGTAGGATTCGGAAAAATGGATGGTAAATATTTCATTGACACGGTAACACATTCAAAAAGCGGTGGAAAATATACGATTTCCATTACTGCTCATAAGACAGTATCAGATTTTTAGGAGGAAGTATGGCTACATTGTTTTATGGGAAAATTTCATCATTAAATTATAAAGCGGGTACCGCAGATGTATCACTTCCGGACAGGGAAAATCAAGTGATACAGGAGGTACCTTTTCTTTCTATGTTTTATGAAATGCCGAGGCCGGGAGATACAGTCGCAGTACTGTTTGAAGAGGTGAGCGGTCAAATTGGAAAAGGAGTTATTCTGGGAAAAATATTCTTGACAGTAAATGCTCCGGGAGAAAGCGGACCTAATATGTTCTATAAACAGTTCGCGGATGGTTCAAGTATGAAATATGAAAACGGAAAAATGCATTTTAATACAAGGAAAGTGGAAGTAGATGAACTTGTATATAATACTTTGACGCAGAGGTGATCATATGGCAAATGTAGGAAACTTTGGGGACATTAGTTTCTTTTGCATATCAGTAAATGGA
>CAMGET010000305.1 GCA_946055175.1 uncultured Roseburia sp. | reverse complement strand
TTCCTTACGATAAAGGACAGAGATAGGAGAAAGAAATGATTTCAACAAAATATTTTGATCATACAATTTTGAAAGCTGATGCAACAGAAGCTCAGGTTGCTAAAATATGTGACGAAGCTATAGAAAATAATTTCGCATCTGTTTGCGTCAATCAGTATTATACGAAATTTGTGGCGGAGAAACTGAAAGGCTCCGGTATCGATGTATGTACGGTAGTAGGCTTCCCTCTCGGTATGTCGGATACAAGAGTAAAGGCATTTGAGACAAAAACGGCTATTGAAGATGGTGCAACAGAAATTGATATGGTTATCAATGTTGGCGCATTAAAAGATAAAAAGTATGATTATGTATTAAACGATATCAGAACCTTAAAAGAGGTATGTGGAAAAGATATAGTCTTAAAAGTAATTTTAGAAACCTGCCTTTTGACAGAGGAAGAAATCGTAAAAGCCTGTGAGTTATCAAAGGAAGCCGGTGCCGATTTTGTAAAGACATCTACCGGATTTTCTACGGCTGGCGCAAAAGCAGAGCATGTTGCACTTATGCGAAAAACAGTTGGACCGGAAATGGGAGTAAAAGCTTCCGGCGGAATTCATTCTGCTAAAGAAGCACAGGCAATGATTGATGCGGGTGCAAGCAGACTGGGAACAAGTGCCACCCTTTTAATTATTGGAAAGTAAGTAATACAAGAGAAAATGCAAAGTGCATGAGAGGAACCTTATGGATACAATTTTAATTGGAATTGCGGGTGGAACAGGAAGCGGAAAGACGACGTTAGCGGATAAACTGGTGGATAGTTTTGGAAGCGATGAAGTGAGTATTCTACGACATGATAATTATTATAAACGACATGATGAGATGACTTATGACGAACGTTCAAAACTAAATTATGACCATCCGGATGCATTTGATACGGAATTGTTATGTGAGCATATCCAAATGTTGAAAGAAGGAAAGGCAATTGAAATGCCGGTTTATGATTATACGGTGCATAACCGCTCAAATGAGGTTGTGGTTGTGGAACCGGCGCCGGTAATTGTGCTCGAAGGGATTCTTATATTTGCAGAGCAGTCTCTTTGTGACTTAATGGATATTAAAGTATTTGTCGATACGGATGCAGATGTGCGTATTTTACGTAGAATTTTACGGGATGTAAAAGAAAGAGAGCGATCTTTGGATAGTGTAATCAGCCAGTATCTTACTACGGTAAAGCCGATGCATGAACAATTTGTAGAGCCAAGTAAACGTCGTGCGGATATCATTATTCCGGAAGGCGGAGAAAATATGGTAGCATTACAGATGCTAATAGAGCGTGTGCATAAGCACCTACGCAAGTGTGCGTTAGATTAGAACAGAAAAAAGGAGATGGAGCATGCATTATAAATTTTTAATTGCAAGCAGAATATGTTGTTGTCTTGGGATACTGTCGTTAATTGCTTTGGCAGTTATATCAGTTTTCGATATTTCCATTGTTTTGCCTGCGCCAATTGCATACTTTATGTTGTTTTCTGTTATGTTGATGGCACTTTGTCTTTTGATTGGATTTGCATTTGATATCATGTCACACTTGATGCGGCACGATATGTCTGCAATTATTTGGTTATTTGCTTTTTCGATTGCTTTTACCGTGATTCAGATTGTAGTACTGATATGGATGAAGCAAAATATTGATTATTTGATGGCATTTTATAATGGATTTGTAGCCGCAGCGGCAATACGTGGCTTATGGTATATAATCGGAATCAGAGCATATGAAATAAAAAAATAACAAAAAATAAAAGAGCAGGATTGGTTTTAAAATTTGATGAACCAATCCTGCTCTTTTCCTTAAAATATTAAATCATTAGGTACGATGTCTGCCATTTTTTTGTAAGCTTTTGAACTTGGATGTAAATGATCACCACTGTCATAACCGATTTTAAAAGCGGAAGGATTGTCGGTATCACGAAGGGCCAAATCAAAATCAATGCATGCATCAATATCTGTTGTTGAACGAATCCAGGCATTCACTTCATTTCTTATCTCTTCACGGAAAGGGGCGAAAGTTCTCCAACCCTTTATTGGCAGAAGCGTGCCCATGTAAACTTTGTAATTTAGTGCACGTGCTTCTTCAATATACCATTTTAAACCATCGATTAATTCATTTGCGGTTGGTAAATCACTCATTGGTCGGAAAGGATTTTGTTCAGTTCCGACAGGATGAATGATATCATTGATTCCTTGCTGAATAATAATCGTGTCACAACCGGAGGCAGGCGCTTCATGAAGAAAGCGATTGGTTCCTTTCAATCCGTAAGACTGGTAAGTAAGACAGTCATATTGGCGAAGAACACGGGTTCCGCTTACGGCACGACGTATGACAGCTGTGTGATTTTCATTGTTTTCAGATGCACGAAGCATTAAATAATCGGGCCAGGACTGCGCGGTAATGGAATCACCATAACATAAAATCGTATGATTCCCGTAAGGAGAAAGAATTTCTACATTACTGAGAAAATAGAACCAATTTGTTGCTTTTGTTTCTTCTAATGGCAGAGTTCCAACTTTTGTCATATCTCCAATTGAAAAGTAGCCTTTTGATAAAGGCCCGGTTACTAATACGGCAGATTGCATTGAAGTATAATTTGCAAAATACAAATTAACACAGATTGTGTCACCCGCATTTAAATCTATAAACACCGGATCACTAATAATATGGTCGTTTGGAAGAATGGTAACATCTGTATTACTAAAAAATGTTATATCCTGTACCTGTTTTTCATACATGGGACATGTTAGTCCAACTTTATCTTTCATGTTAACCGGTGAGAGAGAAACAGTTGCTTTCGTAATATCAATCTTTTCAGTTCCACAATAGTTATCAAATGTAAAACGAAGTGCTTCGCCATGAAACGGTACATAAATTGGATAGCGAAGTGTGATGTTTTTAGCATAACTTTCAGGTCTGCGTTCCGTAAAGGAAATTGCATTTCCCCACATAGAAATCCATTGGTTCATATGTAAAGATATCCTCTCAATCTTTCTACTTTATATTACTCTGAAACAGATAAAGCTATTATAGCAGTTGAAAAACGTCTTGTGAAGAGGAACTTACACCTTGTTCTTTTCAAA
>CAMGET010000304.1 GCA_946055175.1 uncultured Roseburia sp. | reverse complement strand
ATGATTCAAGGTAGGTGTTTTAGCACCCGGATATGTAAATGTTAAACTCTGATTTCTAAACTATTCATCATCTCTTAATTTTGAAGCTGTACCTTTTCTGAATTTTTCTTCATTACCAGAATAACCAGAACTGCTACAACTGCTGCAACCAGCATACCTATTGCCATGGAGCCGGTGCTTTCTGCCCATTCTGCTTCCCAGTCAATTAATTCGAATCCGCTCTCTGCCAAAAACTCTGATGCGATTGCACAGATGAATGCTACAACACATCCAAGTACCATCTTCACACCGATTGGTGCAAGTGCTGTGTCCTCTGTTCTTGGCTGCATTCCTAACAATGGCTCGATTTTTCCATAAAGCTTTGGAACTAAGAACAAGGTTGGAAGTAAGCAGAAAAGAATTCCGGAAAACAGCACATCATTTAAAAATGCAAATCCCTCTGTAACAAATACAGATTCCGGAAGTCCTGCTACCGCCTCAAAATCTTCAATCGCAAACTGTACCTTCAAAATATCAACAACCATACCTAAAAATTGCTGTACTACCACACCAAGCATTGCAGCAAAGCCAATCATCTTCTGATCTTTTGGATTTCTTACCAGACGTCCAGCAAGGTAAACTCCGATTGTAACTGTGATAAATTTCTCAACTTCACCAAGTCCACCAAACTGACCCAGCATAATTTCACTAAATACTAACTCTCCTGTAGCTGCACCCAGTGCTGCTGAAATTGGGTCAAAAAGCATTGCCAGTACAAGTGGAATAAACAAAAAGTATTCTACCGAAAACTCTACAATACCCACCTGAAATTTCGGGATTAATTCTGTAAATAACGTTGCCAGTCCATAAAGTGACATGGTAAGTACAAATACCATTAATTTTTGTGATTGTGTTGCCTGTTCTTTTTTCATAATAATTGATCTCTCCTCTTTCTTTTTTACGCTCCGATTCTAACAGGCAAAAGAGAAATCAAACAGTATGATGGCGTGAAATGTGTGTGAAAATAATGTGAAAGCCTTCCGGTTGATTTCTCCGGAAGGCTTTTGTTGATATCTATTTTTTCTCTGAAATATTCCTGTATTTTCCGACTAACACCGATTTTGTTCCCGCTCCCGGTAATATTTTTCCTTTTCCTCATACATTCGCTTATCAATCGCAAGAAGAAACGCCTCTGTATCGCCCGTTTCCTCATCAAAGCGTTCATATCCCATAGAAAGTGACAATTGATACCCGCTTTTCTTTAAAGTATTAAATCGCTCCACATTCTGCTGCACCTTTTGAATCGTATCCACTACCACCTCTTCCGATTCTGTACTTAACAAAACAATAAATTCGTCTCCGGCATATCGAATAGCAATTCCGCAATCCGGTATGGAATCCGAAAGAATCTTTCCAATATTACGGATTACATTGTCTCCCTCAGAATGTCCAAAGCAGTCATTGATTTTCTTAAAATTATTCACATCCATCATAATTCCATAGATGGAGCGGCTTGGATTACGCTGCAAATGCTCCAGAATATTGTCCAGATAACGGCGGTTGTATAAGCCGGAAAGCGGATCTGTCAAAGCATTGAGCGATTGTAGCTGAATATATACAAAAAGAAATGCCATCGCAACGGCTGCCCATCCCACACTAATTCCATACATCATCCCTTGAATCAGTGTTCCTAATATGCAGGGAATTACAAAATAAGCAGTTGGGAAATCCTGTACATGCAGGCTCCTTTTTTTTGAATGATCTACGATAAAAATGCTGTAAAGGAAATAGAAAAATAGGATTCCGTAATTTAGAAAAGAAAATCTTCCCCTGCTATAAATATTCTCCTCTGAAATTGCAAACAAAAGATTACAACCTAATAAATCTATCATGCATAACATGATATCTACAAAAAATGGAAGGGACAGTAAATAGATTCTTTTTCTGTTTAATCTGTTATAAATTCGAAGTTCAACATACAGACACCAGAAAAACCCGACCCCACAGGTAAAAATGAAGCATAAGCTGTTAAACAGATAAGAGAGCGCAATGCTCCCCGGAAACAGCTTGCCATCGACCAGAAACGATAAGGTTTCAACTGTACATCCTCCAATCGTCATCCAAACCATAGCATCGAACAAACGCTCTCTGCGGTCTTTTTTCTTCATACTTTGAAAACGCATCAGAAGCAAATATGCCATGATCGTAATTCCTATTCCATTAACAATTAATATTTCCTGTAGATTTATGGTATTCAAAATGTTTTTCCTTCCTTAATCGTGTTTCCTACTTTATCATCCTGCCACTTATCATCTCCGCCAAATCAGTAACCGAAAGTGGCTTTGCATAGTAATATCCCTGAAACCACGTCGCATTGTAATTCTGCAGATAATTCCGCAGTTCCTCGCTTTCCACTCCCTCCAAACATGTCGTCATGTTGGATTTGCCGGCAAAATATAGTATCGAGCGAACCATTTCCTGATTCTTGATGTTGTCCATAATATTTCGGATAAAACTCATATCTATCTTAATTTCATCCATTGGAATATTCATGACAATACTTGATGACGCACTTCCTGTCCCATAATCATCCATTGCTACTCTGATACCGTAGCTTTGAAAAAATTCAACCTCCTGCTTAAGCTTATCCAAAGGGAAATCTTTACACCGTTCCGTCAGTTCCATACACAGATGATCAGCTGGAAAGGCTGTATCTGCAAGAATTTTTAATACTTCCCCACGAAATTCCGGACGCTCCAGTTGTTTTACAGATACGTTCACATCCACAAAAAAATCCGATTTAAGTATAAGGAGATTCTTCATCTCCATAAGTGCTGTCCGAAGCACATAATTTCCCAAATCATACATGCTCGGATCTGTTTCCATCCATTCAATGAACATCCCTGGTGGTACCACTCCATATGGTTCATGTTTCCAACGCACAAGTGCCTCTGCACCAACCACTTCTCCGGTTTTTGCAGCTACAATCGGCTGATATTCGAGATAAAAGCCTTCGCAGTTATTTTGAACAGACTGATGAATCGCTTTCATAAGCGTAAAATCCACGCCTCGCGATGTCTGCACCTCATCATTGAATATGACAAGCTGTCCCTGATGCTTATGTATAGAATGG
>CAMGET010000303.1 GCA_946055175.1 uncultured Roseburia sp. | reverse complement strand
ATGTACCACCGTCATGACGCCTTTTTTCTGGTCATCGGTCAACGGCTTTAAAATCCCCCGTTTTAACAGTTCTTCTATCACCATAGATACATTTATCTGCCTTGCCTTTTCATAGATTTCAACCATCCCGTGCATATGTTTTGGCTGATACTCTTTTTGAAGCCTGATTTTCTTTTAGATGATTCAAAAATTGCTGTACTAAAAATAACTGTTTTCGAACGAGGCAGCCTATAATGTTTCTATAGGAAAAAGGGTTGGAAAATGTTTTGAATTTTCCAACCCCTTTTCTTAAAAGTACTCATTTCTTCCCACAAAAATATCATAAATCCTCTGATAGCGATAGCCTTTTTTTATAACTGTGCTGTCCGATACCAAAATTCCATGTTCTACTAACTGGTTTATAATATTTGAAACCACATTAATCGACACACCGGAAGCTTCCTGCACTTCCTTCTTGGTAAAAACAATCTGCTTCATAATGACCGGCATAATGCGATAAACCGAATTTCCTTTAATCGCCTTTATCGTCTCCATATCTTCTCTATATATTTCTTTTATTCGCTCGATTTTATAAATATAGTTATTGCACTGGTCAATGACGCATTGCAAAAAGAACTTAATATATCCCGCTACATTTCCTCTTCGAAATTCCATCAGATTTCGTTGATAGGATGGCTTATACAATTCCAGAATTTCCGAAAGAAACAGTATTGGCTGCTCTTCATCAAGCATTGCCATTTGAACCGGGATAAGTGCCCTTCCTAATCTTCCGTTTCCATCTCTATACGCATGAATCGTTTCAAATTGTGCATGTGAAATGGCCACATTGACTAAAAACGGATCTGTAAATTCGTCATTCATATAGTCATATAAATTCAATAGCAAACCGTAAACTTCTTCCGGAATCGGTGGAATAAAAGTTGCACCTTCTATCCCTACGCCTCGTGGTCCAATCCAGTTTTGTGTCGTCCTGATTTTGCCGGGACTCTTTTCCGCTCCCTGGGCACTGTCAAATGTAATGCGATGCATTTCATTTACCAACTCATAATCGATTCTTCTTCCACCCTTTAAATATTCATATGCATACTCAATTGTTCGTTTCAAATTTTGAATTTCTTTATTATCATCATTTTTTTCCAAATATTTTAAATAGTACATCTCATCCTGCGAAATCTGTGTACCTTCAATCTGTGTAGATTTATAACTCTCTGTCAGCAGAACAGAATTCAAAAAATAGCCTGCATCAAATTCAAGTGTATTAAGTAATGATTTATACTCTCCATACTTCACATTTGCCTCTGCAATTAATCGAAGCATTTCCTTATCAATTTTATATTCAATTGGTAATGTTTTTGCTTTAAATGGCTGCATAAATCCACCTCTTTTTCATTTTTTAGTGTTATTATACCATTTAAAAGCAAAAAAATCACTAAATTTTAAAAATTTAGTGATTTTTTATGCTAATAATATGAACTTTTCACTAGCCTCTGATTTCTTTTACCAATGCAACTGCTTCTGCTGTCATTTCTTTAATCTTATCGAATTCACCGGCTTCTACTAAATCGCCTTTTACCATCCAACTTCCGCCACATGCTACGATTTTCTTAAAGCCTAAGTAATCTCTTAAGTTCTTAGCGCTGATTCCGCCTGTCGGCATGAATTTTACATTTACATATGGAGCTGCCAGTGCTTTGATGGTATTCACACCGCCGAACTGTTCAGCCGGGAAGAATTTTACAACTTCCAAACCACGTTTTACTGCCTGAGCAACCTCAGATGGAGTGATACATCCCGGTAATACTAAGATGTCTTTTGATAAGCAGTAATCTACGATTTCCGGATCAAAGCCCGGACTAACAATGAATTTTGCACCTGCTGCAACTGCACGGTCAACCTGGTCAATGGTTAAAACGGTTCCTGCACCGATTAACATCTCCGGATGCTCTGTTGCCATGATGCGGATGGATTCCTCTGCTGCTGCAGTACGGAAGGTTACCTCTGCACACGGAAGTCCGCCTTCACATAATGCCTTTGCAAGAGGAGCAGCGTCCTTTGCATCATTTAATACAACAACCGGTACAACACCTAATTCTGATACTTTCTGTAATAAATCGTTCATGTTATTTCCCTCTCCTTTTGTGAAAGTTTTTGCACAAGTCTATTATACACGCTATGTCAAAGTAGTGCCATACTTTTTTCCTATATAATATAATACCAGGCTTCGCCTTGCCCAATTTCTGTTGCACTTATGCCTCCCTGTTTATATTCCAGCTCCTGATTTTTGATGCTGACTCTCGTATTGCTTGGAATGGAAGTCGTAATAAATGCATTACCTCCAATAACCGAATCGTGTCCGATGACAGTATTCCCTCCAAGGATAGAAGCGCCGGAATAAATGGTTACGTTATCTTCAATTGTAGGATGACGCTTTTTACCATGAAGCTTCTGTCCCTCTCTGGTAGACAAAGCACCAAGTGTAACGCCCTGATATATTTTTACATTGTCTCCAATCTCTGTAGTCTCACCAATTACAATGCCGGTTCCGTGGTCAATAAAGAAATATCTGCCCAGCGTTGCACCCGGGTGAATATCGATTCCGGTTTTACTGTGGGCGTATTCGGTCATGATACGCGGAATCAGCGGCACACCTAAAAGATACAGTTCATGTGCGATTCTGTTTACCATAATCGCATACAGACCCGGATAAGAAAAAATGATTTCCGGCTTATTGAAAGCTGCCGGGTCCCCGTCAAACGCCGCCTCTAAATCCGTCTGAATCAATTCACGTATCTTTGTTATTTTATCCAAAAACTGTAGAGAAAGCTGCTCTGCTTCGCATAACAGGTCTTTTTCATCTTTCTTTTCGTATTCCGGCAGATATTTTAAAACAATTGATATCTGCTTGCTCAGATTGTATAAAACATCTTCTAACTGCATAGAAAGGTTATTTCTTACCGTATAGATACGGTAATTCTTATTCTTATAGTAACCGGGGAAAATCATGTTTTGAATCTGGGCAATTATTTTAACGATATCATCCTTATTTGGCTGCACAAAGTTCTCAACCACATCAATATCTCTTCCATGTTCGTAGTCCTCCATAATCGTCTCTA
>CAMGET010000302.1 GCA_946055175.1 uncultured Roseburia sp. | reverse complement strand
ATATTTTAGAGGTGAAGAAGGCAAAAAGAGGCGATGCGGCAGCATTTGCCCGGCTATATGAGCAGATTTATCCGGATTTGTACCGGTTTGCTTTGTATACCCTAAAACATACTTCCGATGCGGAAGATGCAGTTAGTGAGACCGTTACGGATGCATTTGCATCCATTCGTAAACTGAAGAAGGCAGAGTCTTTTAAAGGCTGGATGTTCCGAATCTTATACAATAAATGCAAAGATAAGCTGAAAGAATATACGAAAAAAACCGTAGAGCTTCCCGAGGATTATAGCGAACAGGCTGCAAAGGAAGATGTCGAAGAAGGAGTTGTTGTCAGAACTTTATTCTTCGAGCTTTCGGAAGAAGAACGTATGATTATCAGTATGCATCTTTTTGCGGGGTACACCAACAAAGATATTGCAAAACTAGTAAAGATGAATGAGAATACCGTCCGTTCAAAGGAAAGCCGGGCGCTAAAAAAACTGGCAATGCAGGCGGAGGAACATTAGGAAAGGCAGGGATTAAAATGAGTGAGCAGGATATCTTGAAAAAAATAAAAGAGTCCGCAGATGGGGTAGAGATTCCGGAATCGTTGAAACCGGAGAAGATAGAGACAATGTTAAAGGATAATCAGGGGAAAGAAAAACGCTTCCGGTGGAAAGCAAGCCACTTGGTAGCTACGGCGGCTGTGCTGGCATTGTTACTTGGAGCGTTGCCGGTAGGTCTGCTTTTGAGCAGTGAGAATGAAATTCCGGAGTCAGCAAGTACGAATGAAATGAGCGGTGTTGCAGAGGCCGTCGAGGTAGAGGAAATAAAAGATTTACAGGAGATAACCGCAGAAGTAGGTCCGAAACAGGACGCCGGTGACATGTATCTGGTTGCGAAGAGTGAAGAGGAAGTATATACCTTTTTGGAGGAAAATTATGATGAGTATTATTCGCGGTATTTTTATGGTTTGACGAATGGAGCTGTCATGGAAGAAGCGAAGGAAACCGCAGATGGTACGGCCTTGTCCGCTGAACCGGATGAAGCGGCAGAAAAGCTTTCTTATTCGACGACCAATCTTCAGATGGCAGGTGTAGATGAGAGTGATATTGTAAAAACAAATGGTACGCATATTTTTGTGGTGGCGGACGATCAGATAAAAATTGTGGAAGCTTCGAACGGTAAAATGAAGCAGGTAGGAAGCATTCTGCCAAAGCTTTCTTCTTTTACAGACTGTGTGCAGGAGATGTATGTAGATGATGATAAACTGATGCTGATTGTGCAGCAGTGCGAAGAGAATATGGAGAAAACCGGTACGGCTGGAGGCGGTAGCGGATATCTTCCGTTACAGGAAAATAGCGAGATTTGCTATGATATGGCATATAGCGTCAATACTTCCATTAGCACGATACTTTATACCTATGATATTTCTAATCCGGCGAGCCCGAAGCAAATCGGAAGTATCAGGCAGGATGGCACTTATAAGACTTCCAGAAAAATCGGAGATTTGGTGTATTTGTTTACGATAGACTCTATTGAAAGGAATACGATTCCGAGAGTAGGGGATGTGGCAATTCCTTTTGACAGTATTTATCTTCCGAAAAGTGGAACACAGGGCTTAGTGATATCCTCCATTTCCACAGAAAAACCAAATGAGGTTGTGGATAACACCCTGATTTTTAACGATTATGTGGAAATTTATGTGAGCAGTAATGCGATTTATTTATATAATTCGAATTATACCGGTGAGCAGGAAGTAACGGAAATAGCAAAGTTTTCTTTGAATAACGGCAGAATTTCCGCAACGGCAGCAGCTACGGTTCCGGGCACCGTGCGAGACACATTTGCCATAAATGAGTATGGCAATGAGCTTCGCGTGCTGACCACACTTTGGGACTCCGATGCAAGAGCAAACACAAATCAGCTTTACATTCTGGATAAGAATTTAAACCCGGAGGGCAGTATCAAAAATATTGCACAGGGTGAACAGATATATGCGGCACGATATTTTGGAGACCTTGTGTACTTTATCACCTATCGAAATATGGACCCGTTATTTGTGGCAGATTTGTCTGACAGTAAAAATCCAAAGATTTTAGGGGAATTGGAGATTACAGGCTATTCCGATTATTTGCATCCATGGGGTGAGGATAAACTGCTTGGTATCGGTTACGAGACAGACCCGAAAGACAGCAGCAGAGAAGGGATAAAGTTGGTCATGTTCGATATTTCCAATCCGGGAGAGCTTTCTATACTGGATACGGTAGTGTTAAAAAATGCAGACTACAGTGCAGCTTTGTATGATTATAAATCCGTGCTGGCAGATGCAGGGGAGAATATCATTGGCTTTACCACCACGCAGTATAACGATTATCAGATTGATTATCATGTATACTCTTTCGAGAATGGAAAATTTAAAGAACAGCTGACGTTTGATGTGAAGAGGTCCAGAATAGAAGAAGACTGCCGCGGACTTTACATTGGAGATTACTTCTACTTTGTAAATGAAGTGTGGATGGGAAGCTTCAATAGAAAAGGCGGCTATAAGGCAGTAGATGAGCTGGAGTTCTACTAAGACGCAGCATAAATAAGAAAGTTGTCAAAATTTTTTCGCATAATCCATATTATAGGAATTCTCGTATTTAAGCTATTTTCTTTTTTAAAAAAGTTTGTACTCATGAAGAAAAGTGTGAAATACTACTTACCTTTCTCTGAAAATGCGATATTTTATGTTCGCTAAAGGTTTGACAAAAACAAAAAATTATCCGTATAGATACGGACATCTCCTCTTACAGTTTTCTTAGAACAACTTACAGGCTTGCTTTGGCAAAACGTAATCCGACGGACGACCTCCGTTTTCGGGAGTCGGATTTTATATCGATTTTGTCAAGGCAAGCCTGTTAGCTGTTCTTAGGAAAGTGTAACGGAATGTCCGTACTATGCGGATAATTTTTTGGTTTTCTGTCAAAGCCATTAGCGTACACAAAATGTTATTTCAGAGAAAGATAAGAGTATTTCTACACTTTTCTCCAAAGAGTACAAACTTACTTTCAAAAAAGAAAATAGCTTAAATACTAAAGTTCTAATAATATGGATTATGCGAAAAAATTTTGACAACTTTCTTATTTATGCTGCGTCT
>CAMGET010000301.1 GCA_946055175.1 uncultured Roseburia sp. | reverse complement strand
GCTTCGCAAAACAAGGAGGATTTATGGAATTATGGTTTAGTGAGTTTCACGCACCGGATGTGAAGCATACCATGCGCGTGAATCGCCATTTGTATTCTAAAAAGAGTGAGTACCAGCAGATTGATATTTTTGAAACGCCGGAGTTCGGACGTGTATTGGCGCTGGATGGCAATGTCATGTTAACGGAGCGGGACGAATTTATTTATGATGAGATGATTACTCATGTGCCGATGTCGGTGCACCCGAATGTACAGGACGTGCTGGTCATCGGTGCCGGAGATGGTGGCGTGGTAAAGGAACTGGCCCGTTATGAAAGCATTAAGCGGATTGACCTGGTAGAGATGGACCCGGAGGTGGTAGAAGCCTGCCGCACTTATTTGCCGGAAAACGCCAGCCGTTTAAACGATAGCCGGGTACATATCTATTTTGACAATGCACTTCGTTTTATCAGACGATGTAAAGATGAATATGATTTGATTATTGTGGATTCCAATGATCCATACGGACCATCGGAGGGATATTTTACCCGTGAGTTTTACGGCATTTGTTATAATGCACTGCATGAGGATGGTATTATGGTGAACCAGCAGGGAAGTCCGTTTTATAAGCATGATGCGGAGGCAATGCAAAGAAGTCACAAACGGATTGTAAATACGTTTCCTATCAGCCGTGTGTATCAGGCACACATTCCCACTTATGCGGCAGGCTACTGGTTGTTTGGATTTGCCAGTAAAAAGTATCATCCAATTGATTCTTTTGATGCCAAAAGATGGAAAAAACTGAATCTTGGAACAAAATATTACACAACGAAGTTGCATGTGGGTGCCTTTTACCTGCCTGCGTATCTGGAAGAAATGCTTGAGGAGGTAGAGTAACATGCTTGGAAAAAATGTAGAGACTTTTATTGGCTGTGACAGTGAATATGAAGATGCAAAGATTGTGTTGTTCGGTGCGCCCTTTGATTCGACTACAAGCTTTCGCCCGGGCGCAAGGTTTGGTTCCTCCGCGATACGCCATGAAAGCTTCGGTTTAGAGACCTACAGCCCTTATCAGGATAAGGATTTGACGGATTATGCGGTTTTTGACAGCGGTGATTTGGAGCTGTGTTTTGGAAGTGCAAAACTGGCACTTGCCGATATTGAGGCACGGGCAGAAGAAATTTTATCAGATGGCAAACTGCCGTTTTTAATCGGTGGAGAGCATCTGGTGACGCTTGGTACCGTCCGTGCCGTGCAAAAACGCTATCCGGATTTGCATATCATTCACTTTGATGCCCATGCAGATTTACGCGATGAGTATTTAGGTGCGAACTTAAGTCATGCGGCGGTGATGCGTCGTTCCTATGAATTATTGGGAGACGGACGGATTCATCAGTTTTGTATCCGAAGCGGTGAAAGAGAAGAATTTTCTTTTGCAAAGGAACATACGGATATGCACCCGTTCAATTTTGATGGTCTGGATGCACTTGTGGAAGAATTAAAAACTACACAGGTTCCGGTGTATGTAACGATTGATCTTGATTGTCTGGATCCATCCGCTTTTCCGGGAACGGGAACGCCGGAAGCCGGAGGAGTTACCTTTTTGCAGTTGTTGGATGCTATTTTAAAAGTGTGTGAGACGAATGTTGTTGGCGTCGATGTAAATGAATTGGCGCCGGCGTTAGATAACAGCGGTGTATCCACGGCAACGGCATGTAAGGTAGTTAGAGAGTTGTTGTTAGCTTTAAATAAATAAGGAGGATGAAAAAATGAGCAGAGTATTAGTGATTGGATGTGGCGGTGTTGCTTCCGTTGCAATTAGAAAATGTTGTCAGGTGAGTGAGGTTTTTACAGAAATCTGTATTGCCAGTAGAACGAAGGAAAAATGCGATAAGCTGGCTTCTGATTTGGAAGGAAAGACAGCAACAAAAATTACAACAGCCCAGGTGGACGCAGATGATGTAAATCAGGTGATTGATTTAATTAACGCTTATAAGCCGGACCTTGTAATGAATATTGCGCTTCCGTATCAGGACCTTACCATTATGGATGCGTGTCTGGCATGTGGTGTTAATTATATGGATACTGCAAACTATGAACCGGAGGATACAGACGACCCAAAATGGCGTGAGATTTATGAAAAACGCTGCAAGGAGCAGGGATTCTCCGCATATTTTGATTACAGCTGGCAGTGGGCATACCGTGAGAAGTTTGAAAAAGCAGGGCTCACCGCACTTTTAGGCTGTGGCTTTGATCCGGGTGTCACCCAGGCATACTGTGCTTATGCAAAGAAGCATGAGTTTGATACGATTGATACGATTGATATTTTGGACTGCAACGGCGGCGACCATGGTTATCCGTTTGCAACGAATTTTAATCCTGAAGTGAATTTACGTGAGGTGTCTGCACCGGGCAGCTATTGGGAAGATGGTCACTGGGTAGAGATTCCGGCCATGAGCATCAAGAGGGAATACAATTTTGACTGCGTAGGCGAGAAAGATATGTATTTGCTTCATCACGAGGAAATAGAGTCTTTGGCAGCAAATATTCCGGAGGTAAAAAGAATCCGCTTCTTTATGACCTTCGGACAGAGCTATCTGACCCATATGAAATGTCTTGAAAATGTGGGAATGCTTTCAACAACACCAATCATGTTTGAGGGGCAGGAAATTGTGCCGATTAAGTTTTTGAAGGCACTGCTTCCGGACCCGGCAAGCCTTGGACCTCGTACTCATGGAAAAACAAATATTGGATGCATTTTTACTGGGAAAAAGGACGGCAAGGACAAAACTTACTATATTTATAATGTCTGTGACCACCAGGAGTGTTATCGCGAGGTGGAAAGCCAGGCAATCAGCTATACAACAGGTGTTCCGGCAATGTGTGGAGCATTGATGCTTTTGACCGGTGAGTGGAAGAAGGCAGGTGTTTATACCGTTGAAGAATTTAATCCGGATCCATTCCTGGATGCGTTGGATAAATATGGTCTTCCTCGCAGAGAGAACCACAATCCGACCTTGGTGGACTAATGGAGCGGCGTGAGGAAAAACGTCCTGCGTTTATGGCGCTTGGCGGAAAACGTCCGGAGAATCTTTTTTCGAAGCTGCCGTCACCCTGCTATGTGATTGAGGAGGGACAGCTTTTA
>CAMGET010000300.1 GCA_946055175.1 uncultured Roseburia sp. | reverse complement strand
AGGAAAAGATGTAGTAGAAATCTATGCACAGACTCCTTATACAGATTATGATAAGGAAAATGGGATTGAAAAAGCTTCTGTTCAGTTAGTAGCTTATGATAAGACATCAGAACTTGCACCGGGCGAGAGCGAGACACTTACTCTCACATTTGATGAAGAACAGCTCAAGGCTTATGATGCAAATGGAGCAAAGACCTATATTTTAGATGCCGGTGATTATTACATTACAGCAGCAACAGATTCGCATCAGGCGATTAACAATATTCTTGCTACTAAGGGTGCAATTGCCGGTAGTACAGATTTTGTAGATGTCTATACTCCTGCAAATGAAACGGTCGACACTACAAAATATGCGCTGGATACATATTCAGGTGTAGAAATTACAAATCAGCTCGATGACGCAAAGGGTGAAGTGAAATACCTTACAAGAAATGACTGGGTTGGAACCTTCCCAACGCATGATGGTGTTGTAAGTACTCAGATTAGTACATGGGGAAATGAAATCAATGGAGAGGATGGAGCTTCCTACACCTATACAAAGACAGCGTCACAGGAACTGATTGCGGAACTGGACAGCTTTGATTCAGGCTCACCGGTGGATAGAAAGCAGTTTGACGATATTGAAATCGTTTATGGACAGGATAATGGCTTAAAACTCACTGACATGAGAGGCTTAGACTATAATGACCCGGCATGGGAGCTTCTTTTAAACGAGCTTACAGCAGATGAGATTTATGAGGCAATCGGTATTTCCGGATACGGTATTGAGTATATTGCTTCGGTAGAAAAGCCATTTAACATTGATGCAGATACTGCAGCAGGCCTTATCTATGGCGGAACAGGTGCGATGTTCCCGAATGCAATGACACTTGCCCAGACCTGGAATCCAAGCCTTGCAAGAGAATATGGAGAGATGATTGGAAATGAAGGTTTACTTGGCGGAGCAGATGGTTGGTATGCGCCTTCTATGAACATTCACAGAACTCCTTACTCCGGAAGAAACGGCGAGTATTATTCAGAGGATGCTTTCCTTTCCGGATGCGTAGCGTCGAATGAAGTATGGGGCGCTGCTTCCAAAGGTATGTATACCTATATTAAACATTTTGCATTTAATGACCAGGAGAACCATCGAGGAGACAGAGACGGACAGTTTAGTATTGCAACATGGCTGAATGAGCAGTCAGCGAGAGAAATTTACCTTGTGCCGTTTGAGATGTGCATGAAGGTTGGCGATGTAACCCTCAATTATGTGGAGAAGCAGTCCGATGGAATCTATCAAAATGCCACAAAGCCTATTCGGGCATCGCAGGCTGTTATGACTTCCTTTAACAGAGTCGGAGCAACCTGGGCAGGCGGAGACTATGGTCTAATCACAGGAATTCTTCGTAATGAGTGGGCGTTTAACGGACTTGTCATGACGGATAATGCAAACACAGGTGTGTTCATGGATGGCTATCAGATGACGGAATCAGGTGCTGATGTGAAGCTTACCTCACTTCCTGCTTCGGCAAGATATGATTTTGATAAGAATGATGGTGCAACCTACTATTATGCAAGACAGGCAATGCACAGAATGCTTTATACAATTGCTAATTCGAAAGCAATGAACGGTGCGATGCCGGGTTCCGTAATCACAGATGGAACCAGAGTTACAACAAAAGTTTTGAGAACGGTTGATATCGTATTCGGACTTTTGATTCTTTTTGAAATCTATCGGATTTTCAGATTATATAAGCCGACAGCCAAAAAGCTTGCAAAGCTTCAGGCGAAGGCAGAGAAGAAAGCTGCAAAGAAGCTCCATGGTACAAATCAAGTCAGCTACTTGGAATAATTTGTAATCAACCGGCTTCACTTTACGAAATTCTACATGAGTGTAGAGGGTACTAAATACAGAAGTGAGAATTTTGGTGAGTTCAATTTGCCCATTGTCATAGTAGATAATAACTTTGTCAAAGCTGTTCCAAAAGTTCCTATTGTCTCGAAGAATGCCAGCTAGAGCTTTCGATACCTTTGATGTCATTGTAATTACGTCCGGACATTCACTTTTCTTTACTTTTACACAGGAATATTGGAAGTCAAGCTTTCGTGCAAAGTTAAATAGAGCATTGAATAAACGCTTTCGATTTTCTGTTAAATCATTTGAATATACAGATTCGCGACGAATTAGTGGTCCGGTATGGATAGCATGATTTTGATAGCCTAGATTTAATAAGTGAGAATCAAAAATTTTTATATTATCTGCAATATCGATGCTCTGCTTGTGTAATACCATAGCAATCAAATAGTATGGAGCGTGAGATTCGTATGGACCAAAGTCGCCGGATTCATCTATAAATACGCTTAGTATCTTTTTTGACATACAGCCAGTCCTTTGCCACTTTAGTAGAAGATAAAAATAGCGGGGAAATTCCCCGCCGCTCGGTGGACCAGGGTCTTTCGACCAGCCCTAAATCAACCACCGTTGATTTATTGTATGTTCATTATAAGCATAATATTCAGGAAAGTCAATTAGCATATTTCGATAATCCTTTACGGAATAAAGGTGTAGCGTTATTATTAAATCAGGTCACAAATTTAAGGGGAGAAGATATTATGCTAAATAGTGCAAAAGTTAATGAGATAATGAAGACACTTGGGGCAGACTTATGCGGAATCGCAAGTATAGATCGGTTTGATAGTGCACCGGAAGGGTATCATCCACGAAATGTTTTCCCAGCCTGTAAATCTGTAATTTCTTTCGGTTGCAGATTTCCGGTAGGAACGTTAGCTTGTAATTCTCATACGCCATATACACAGGTTAGAAATACGATTACTCCAAAGATGGATATGATAGCACTCAATTTTTGCATCGAGATGGAAAAGTACGGAATTATGTGTGTGCCTATTCCAACAAATAATAGTGAATGGGATGCAAAAACAAATAGATGGCGTTCCATTGTTTCTCAGAAACATGCTGCACAAGCGGCTGGATTGGGAACGATAGGCAGACATTCGTTGTTAATTACACCGGAGTTTGGCAGTATGATTTGGTTAGGAGCAGTTTTGTGCTCAGAAGAGCTGGAGCCGGATGAACTGAAGGAACCTATTTGCAATCATTGCAATTTATGCGTGGAAGCTTGTCCGATA
>CAMGET010000299.1 GCA_946055175.1 uncultured Roseburia sp. | reverse complement strand
CTTATAAGAGACTTTTAACAGAATTTAATTTAAAACAGGATGAAGTAGCAGAGCGTGTTTCAAAGAGCAGAACAGCAGTTACGAATTCTATGCGTCTATTAAAGCTGAATGAAAAAGTTCAGCAGATGGTGATTGACGATATGATTACTACCGGTCATGCACGTGCATTACTCGGTATTGAAAATCAGGAAAAACAGTTTCAGGTTGCTCAAAAGATTTTTGATGAAAAGCTGAGTGTTCGTGAAACAGAAAAGCTGGTAAAGAAGATTCAGCAGGAAAAGGAAGAGAGTAAGCCTAAGAAAGAAGAAAAAATTGATCCGAAGATAGAAGCAATTTTAAGTGATTTGGAAGAAACCATGAAAGGAATTCTTGGAACAAAAGTTGCTATTAATCGGAAGGATGAGAAAAAAGGTAAAATTGAAATTGAGTACTATTCAATGGATGAGTTGGATCGTATTATTGATTTAATAAGAAGAATCGGTAAATAGAACATATGTTCTATTATGAAGTGAGGTAGTTTTATGATTTCAGAGTATTTAGGATTTGATTCAGATTTTATTATAATTGGTCTTGCAGTAGTTGTTATCATTTTAATGATACTTGTGATTATTAATATGGTTCAGATGAAAAAACTGAAAAAAACATATAAGATATTCATGAGTGGAAAAAGTGGTAAAAATTTAGAAGATACATTAATAAAAAGATTGAATCAGGTCGATAATTTATTGGAAGCAAATTCTTTGAATGAGAAAAATATTAGATTACTTTCTAAGAATATGAAACTTGCTTATCAGAAAATGGGATTGGTAAAATATGATGCACTTCATGAAATGGGAGGTAAATTAAGTTTTTCTCTTGCGATGTTGGATGGAAGAAATAACGGCTACATTATTAATGCAATGCATACCAGAGAAGGCTGCTATACATACATCAAAGAAATTGTAGATGGAAATTCCATTATTGTTTTGTCTGAGGAAGAGAAGGAAGCTCTTAAAATTGCCATGGAGGCAGAAGTTCCTGCAAAATAAATTATGATGGGTTTAGAGGATGAGAATACGTCAGGTAAGGTCACTAAAAGGTGGAGAGGTTCTCGCTGAGTCAGTGGTGACAGAGGAAAAGGAAGTTTTAATTACAAAGGGGACAGTTTTAAAACCGGAATATTTGGATTTACTATCGTTTTTGGGGATTGATACGGTGAACATTGAAGATCCGTATGTACAGTTTGAAAACCCTCACCAATTCATGAAAAAAGAAATTTTTTCTGAGTATGTGAATCGTGTGAAAAAAATTTTGGAAAATCATATCTATAACGGAAAAGATGGTTTGCGTGAGATTGAACCATTAGCACAAGATATTATCCATGATATGATGAATGTAGATGAACGAATAGTAATTGATTTTGAAGAAAGAGACGGCAATCTTTATGAGCATACAATTATGGTTACCTTTCTTTCTATTGCGGTTGCGAAAAAACTGAAATTGAGTGAAGAAGAAATCCGGACGATTGCGTTGGGATGTCTTCTTCATGATTTGGGTTTGCGTTATATAACTGTGCCATATATTAATTACGATCCAGAGAAGCGTACCATGACAGAAGCATTTGAATTTAAAAAACATTCTATTTTGGCATATTCTGCTTTGGAACATGAACTTTGGTTAAATGATAGTGCAAAGAGAATGATTTTGTCGCATCATGAGCGTAAAGATGGATCCGGATTTCCGTTACATCAAAAAACAAAGGAAATAGAATGTAATATTTTACAGGTTTGTGATGCTTTCGACTGTCTGGTTTCCGGAATGGAATGTAAACGGACGAATGTACAGGCAGCATTGGAGTATATTATTGAAGCTGCAGACGTATTATATGAGAAGAAGGTTGTAAAAGCAATTGAAAAAATGATAGCCCGTTATCCTGTTGGAACAAAGGTAAGGTTAAATACCGGTGATACAGGAGTAGTAATTACACAGACAGAAGATACGATTCATCCGATTGTTGCCGTTTTAAATGAAGATGAGACAATTGGAGAAAATTACTATAATTTGAAAAAAAATAAGAACGTTTCTATTTTAACAATTATGGAATAAAAATTGAAAAATAGATTATTTTGTTATATAATGATTTAGTTATACGTCGAAAGGAGGATGTGAAATGCATAAATTTTTGCGGGCAGTAGGATTTTCCAAGGTTACAAAAGAAGAATTGGAAACACTGTTCCAAAAAATCATGGATCATCCAACTGTTCAAAAGGCGGCAGAAGATTCAGAAGGTAATGAATTTGCAGAGCTTAGTAAAGATTTCGGAGATTTTTTCGGAATTTCCTTACGAGGAACTTTTGATGAAGACGATACCTTTCATATGGATTATTATTATCCGTATTTTTGTGGAAATATACTTTCCACACAGGAAAAGCCGGATATTGAAAAGCATGCAGAAAAAGAATCCTATGCAGGCATCTGTGATGAGGTACGTGTGGGAGTAACGCTTATTTTTTATCTGCAGAATGTAGTAGATTATCTTGCGGAAAAGAACAATCCGATGTTTCGACTCCAAAAGAAAGGAGTCGTTTTGAGCGGCCTTTCTACCGATGGTAAGATATTGCTTCCAATTAACAAGGATGAAAAAAAGCATAAACAGCTGGAACAGCAGAAAATCGAACGCAACAATATGATTGCTGCTGCAAGAAACGGTGATGAAAATGCAATTGAGAATCTGACATTGGAAGACATTGATACATACTCACTTCTTTCCAGACGGATTATGAGGGAAGATATTTTGAGTATTGTAGAAAATTATTTTATGCCTTATGGTATTGAAAGTGATCAGTATGCAATTCTTGGAGATATTATGGATTGCCATTTTTTACAGAATGAGTACACCGGTGAGAATGTATATGTAATGGATTTAGTTTGTAACGATATTCCGTTTAGCATCTGTATGAATCAAAAGGATTTATTAGGTGAACCTGCGGTTGGAAGACGTTTTAAGGGAACCATCTGGCTTCAGGGAAGTATCTGTTATCAAAATTAGATATGGCAGCCGTTGCCAAAGAGGCTTAAAAAGCCTGAAAATACGGTATTCGTTCTCATAGTTAAATGGATATAACAAGCGCCTCCTAAGCGCTAGTTGTGG
>CAMGET010000298.1 GCA_946055175.1 uncultured Roseburia sp. | reverse complement strand
TTCATTAACTCAGGATCGGCTAATACTTGCAGCGCCTTCTCTAAAACAGCATCGCCTTCTGTCTCAATGGTAATGACTAATTCTTTCCCCTTTATTGTAGCTTTCACATTTTTAAATTTTTGCTTATGGCTTCTATCCATTGCATTGGATACCTGCAAAATTGCAGAAAGCTTTGCTACAATAAGATAGCTTTCCTGATCCAGTTTTTCAGCTAAACTATCATAAGACGGCAATGCAAAGGTTTTATACAATACGGTATTTGCTACAATTTCACGTTCCTTGTGACTCAACCCGATAATTTCAGATTCCAGGATAATGTCATAAGAACAATGCACAGCATTTGCAAAGCTGATATATTTCCCGCAGTCATGTAAAATCGCCGCAACCTGTAATAATAACCGTTCTCTTTTTCCTAATCCATGCACCTTTTTCATCGTGTCAAAGATTAACGTCGACATCTGCACCAAAGCTTCCAGATGTGGCCAATAACTCAAATAACGTTCCGAAAGCATTTTAGCTGCAGACAGAACATCTGCGTCAAAATCATGATTAATTTTAAGCAGCTGCTTTTTCTGCGCATAATCCACGGCAATCCCGTCAATGACACTTGCACCCGGTGCCCAGATACGTTCTGCTCCCATGCCACGTGCCATACATTTTAAAATCATCATATATGGAATCAGCAACGCATCACTCTCGTATGGAAGATTTAGTTCTTCCTCAATTTCTTCTAAACTGCGATTAGCGAATTTTTTTAGGAAAGCAAGCATCTTCTCGGTTTCAACCGTATGTTCCTCCTGCTTTTTGTCTATCATTCGAACCATATCGGTCACATAATCTCCGGAAATAATCAGATATTTTATTTTTACATTTTCCATGTAAAGAGATTTGAACACTTCCAGTTCCTTATCAACTAATTCTTCTATTTGTGCTTCATACTGCTTCAAATTCGTACTCTTTTTTTCAAGTCTTTCCCGAAGTTTCATAGTTCCTAAGCCAAGATGCTGAGTTGTTACAACCTCACCTTTTGAAAAAATGGTCATCTGCATTCCGCTACCGCCTGCATCAACAAAAGCCGCACCTTTTTGAATCATCTTTTCAAATTCTTCTTTTGTAGCAATTGATTTATAACTTAAAAAACGATGTTCTGAATTGCTTAGTATTGTTACATTTAAACCGGTTCTGATACGAATCTGATCCATGATAAAAAGTGCATTTTCTGCATCTCGCAGTACAGATGCCGCATACACTTCATAATCATCTACTTTGTAGCCATCCATGATTTTTTTATAATCAACGAGAATGTTGCATAAAGCTTCTACCAGTTCGTATCCGATATTTCCTTTAAAAAAAGCATCCCGCCCAAGCTCTATTCGGGATCGGATGTGGTCTATTTCTTTAATACCGCGCTTTGCAGAAATTTCAAATATTTTTAAACTGACTTCATAAGATCCAATATATGCCGCTGCAAACGTACAAATTTTCATATGCCCCTCCAACTGCTACTGTTTTCCCAGCAAATAATTGATAAACTGTTGTGCCGTTCTTCCGGATAATCCACCATGAGAAAGTTCCCATTTATTTGCCTCTAAAAGCAGTTCTTCCTCTGATATTTGTATACCCTGTCGCTCTGCCAATGTTTTTACAATCGTCTGAAACTCTTTTTTGTTTGGTGCTCCGAAATAGATAGATACCCCAAAACGAGTATATAATGACAACTTTTCCTGAACGGTGTCTGATGTATGCATATCCTCTCTGACTTCTTCTTTATCCGAAAAGTTCTCTCGAATCAGATGCCGTCTGTTTGATGTTGCATATATCAATACATTATCCGGCTTCTTTTCCAGACCGCCTTCAATGACCGCCTTTAAGTACTTATATTCAATTTCAAATTCCTCAAAGGACAAATCATCCATATAAATAATAAATTTATAATTGCGGTTTTTGACCTGTGTAATGACATCGTTTAAGTCACAGAACTGATGCTTGTATATTTCAATCAACCGCAAGCCTCTGTCATAATACTGATTTGCAATTGCTTTGATACTGGTAGATTTTCCGGTTCCCGCATCCCCATAAAGCAGACAGTTATTTGCCTCTTTGCCATTTATAAATGCTTCTGTATTATCAATGAGTTTCTGCTTCGCAATTTCATATCCGACCAAATCATCCAGATGTACATGAGCAATATTGCTGATAGGAACAATTTCTGCAATGGCTCCATCCTTATGCACAACCCGAAATGCTTTATGAAGTCCCAATTTTCCCACACCATAATCTTTATAAAACGCGGTCACAGCTTTTTTAAATTCTTCTGCCGTTTCGGCAGCTTCTAATTTTCCTCTTAATTCCTGAATGCGGTTACGGATTCGTTTATTAAAAAGCTTTCCGCTTCCACTCATTGGCTTAAAATCCATAATTGCCTGAATGCAGTCATCATTCAATATCAGAAACTGCTTAAAGTCAAAGTCAAAATATTCTTTTATGATACAAAAATCGTGTAATACAATCTGATTAATCGAGCCTTCTACTTCTCCTCGAATCTCACAGGCTTTGCTATAAGCATTTTCATTATTTACCAGCAAAAAAGTCAAAAAGCTGTGCCATAGATTTCCTTCAAATCCATGGCTTACTGCCAGTTCCATCAATTGATTCAAACATTCGAAAAGCAATGCTTCTATATCTTCCCTGTTGTAGTACTCACTTTGATAATTTTCCATAATCCACGTGAAATCATAAAAAAGCTTTCCATTTTCAAAATCTTTATATAAAATTAGGTTTCTAGGACTTTTCATCGGTCTTCACCTCAATATTTTAGTAATTTCCCAAAATCTTTAATCGGATGGTTTCTTCTTTTAATCCGCGCAGAGCATTCTGTACCGCTGCATCATTTAAGTTTCCATCAAAATCCACAAAAAAACGATATTCCCATGCTTTTCCCTGAACCGGTCTGGACTCAATTTTATTCATATTCAATCCGTTATAGATAAAATGTGAAAGTTTGTGATACAAAGAACCGCTTTCATGTGGTATTTCAAAACAGATACTTATTTTTTTTGCATTTTTTTCAAATATTTTCTGTCCTGTTACAATAATAAAACGAGTATAGTTATCTTTATTATCCTGAATTGCTTC
>CAMGET010000297.1 GCA_946055175.1 uncultured Roseburia sp. | reverse complement strand
ACCTTTACAATGGTATCTGCGCCTGCACGTTCAAAGGCTTTTGCACTGTCGTATTCACAGTTGGTACCCGGGAAGACCGGAATAAATACGGTTGGTTTTGCCACCTTATTTTTACATACATAAATGCTGTCTGCTTTGTAAAGACCTGTTTCTACTTCTGAGATATCTGTGGTAGAACGGGTTGGGAATACTTTTTCCAAAGTGCCTGTCCATGCAGAGATTGCTTCTTCCATGGTAATTCTCATGTCACCGTAAACAAATGCTTTCTCACCGTTTACGCGGCCCACTAATTTATCTACACCGTTAAGTCCCGCTTCTGCCAAAACTTCTTTTACATCATCAAGTCTGCCTGCTGGGATTTCTGCTACGATGTTACCAAAGCCCGGTGCAAACAATTCTGCTGTTGTTACATCACTGAATACGGTGACACCCTTTTTATTACCAAATGCCATCTTGCTGACTGCTGCTGCAAGACCTTTTGCATCCAGTGCATACGCGGAAAGAATCAGTCCTTTTCCAATTAAGGTGTGGATGGTATCGTATAACTTCATTACCTGCTCATAGACCGGTAAGTCGTATTCGTTTTTCGCGATACTGAATAAGAGCAATTTATTGTCTTTTTCTTTTAATTCCGGTGTAATGATGTCCTTTTCCTTAGCAATATCCACTGCGAAAGATACCAGTGTTGGAGGAACATCAATGTCATTAAAGGTTCCTGACATGGAGTCTTTTCCACCGATGGATGGAAGCCCGAATCCAATCTGTGCATCATAGGCACCCAGCAATGCAGCAAACGGTTGGCTCCAGCGTTTTGGATCTTCATTCATTCTGCGGAAATATTCCTGGAAGGTAAAACGAACCTTGCTGTAATCTCCGCCTGCGGCAACAATTCTGGATAAGGATTCTACCACTGCGTAAATTGCTCCGTGGTATGGGCTCCAGCTTGATAAATACGGGTCAAAACCATATGCCATCATGGTTACGGTATCTGAAGTACCCTTCATAACCGGAAGTTTTGCTACCATAGACTGTGTCTCTGTCAACTGATATTTTCCGCCATATGGCATGTATACACTGTTCACACCGATGGAACCGTCAAACATTTCAACGAGTCCCTTCTGAGAACATACATTAAGGTCTGAAAGTTCTGCAAGCCATGCCGCTTTCATATCGCCTGCTTCGACTGCTTCTTTAACTTTTGCGGTAGGAATGGATTTAAAATAATTGTCCTCCGGAACCGGCATATCAACAGCAACATCTGTTTCCTGATGCGCACCGTTGGTATCTAAGAAAGCACGGGAAAGATTTACTATTTCCTTGCCTCTCCATTCTAATACAAGTCTTGGTTCCTCCGTTACGACTGCAACCGGAACTGCCTCTAAGTTTTCTTCTTTTGCAAAGCTCAAGAATTTCTCTACATCTTCAGGTGCAACGACAACTGCCATACGCTCCTGAGATTCAGAAATGGCAAGCTCTGTTCCATCTAGGCCTGCATATTTCTTCGGCACTTTATCTAACCGTACGCGTAAGCCGTCTGCCAATTCACCAATTGCTACAGACACACCGCCTGCACCGAAATCATTACATTTTTTAATGATATAAGCCACTTCTTCGCGACGGAATAATCTCTGAATCTTACGTTCTGTCGGTGGATTACCTTTCTGTACTTCTGCCCCACAGACTGCTGTGGATTCTGTATTATGTGCTTTGGAAGAACCGGTGGCACCACCGATACCGTCACGTCCGGTACGTCCGCCAAGTAAAATGATGATATCGCCCGGGTCAGAGGTTAATCGCTGTACGGCACGTCTTGGAGCAGCGCCCATTACGGCACCGATTTCCATACGTTTTGCAACGTAGTTCGGATGATATACTTCTTTTACATAGCCGGTAGCAAGACCAATCTGGTTACCGTAAGAGCTGTAACCATGCGCAGCTTCACGCACCAGTTTCTTCTGCGGAAGCTTTCCTTCGATGGTATTTTTTACGGAAACAGTCGGGTCAGCGGCACCGGTGACACGCATTGCCTGATATACATAGGTACGGCCTGACAACGGATCACGGATGGCTCCGCCCAAACAGGTTGCAGCACCACCGAACGGCTCGATTTCTGTCGGATGGTTGTGTGTCTCGTTTTTAAAGTTTACCAACCATTCTTCTACTTCCCCGTCTACTTCGACCGGAACTACAATCGAGCATGCATTAATTTCATCGGATTCTTCCTGATCCTGTAATTTGCCTTCTTTTTTCAGACGCTTCATCGCAAGAAGTGCGATGTCCATTAAGCATACAAATTTATCGGAACGGCCTTCATATAAATTTTTGAAGGTATCCAAATAATCATGATAGGTTGCTTCAATCGGAGTTTTATAATATCCATCATCAAAGGAAACATTTTTTAATTCGGTCGAGAATGTGGTATGACGGCAGTGGTCAGACCAATAGGTGTCTAATACACGTATCTCTGTCATAGACGGATCGCGTTTTTCTTCGTTTTTGAAGTAATTCTGAATATGTAAGAAATCCTTAAAGGTCATAGCAAGTCCTAAAGAACCATAGAGTTCTTTTAGCTTGTCTTCCGGCATTGAGGTAAAACCTTCAAAAATGATTACATCTTCCGGTTCCTCAAATTCCTGTACTAAGGTAGCCGGTTTTCCTTCCTCTGCTTCACGGGAATCTACCGGATTGATACAATGTTTTTTAACTGCTGCAAGCTGTTCCTCTGTCACTTCACCTTCAATGACATAAGTCGTTGCAGTACGAATAATCGGTTCCTCTTCTTCGTTTAACAGTTTCACGCACTGTTCGGCAGAGTCTGCTCTCTGGTCAAACTGTCCCGGCAAAAATTCTACAGAAAATGCCTTTGCTCCCTTTGCATCAAAGCTTTCTTCATAAATGTCATCTACCGGTGGCTCAGAAAATACAGTTACCAATGCTTTTTTATAGGTATCCTCTGAGATATTTTCTATATCATAGCGGATTAACACACGAACTCCCGTTACAGAAGAAATGCCGAGGTATCCTTTGATTTCTGCCTGCAATTCCTTTGCTTTTACTGCAAAAGCCGGCTTCTTTTCCACATATACGCGTCTTACATTGCTCATATTGCCTGTTTCCTTTCCATAGGTTTATTAT
>CAMGET010000296.1 GCA_946055175.1 uncultured Roseburia sp. | reverse complement strand
TCTGATTGATGAAAGCAATGTTCTCACTTGAAAGTTAATATTGCTACTGCTCTTTTTTAACAAGCATGTTAATTAACGCCAGTTCATGGCGCATGGCACTCTTTTTAAAGAGTTCACTCTGTAAATACAGAATCACGATTAACAGCAGCTGTGTCAGGTAAACAATCATCCACTTACCGCCATCCGGACGAATTTCATCCTTTCCAAGTGCATAACCCACAACCTGAAAGGCTGTGAATATAACAATTGCAGAAATCATCTGTCTGGGTCCGATTTTTTCTTTTCCATCTTCCGACATCCAGCGTGCAATCGTAAACCCAATCATCAAATTTCCAACGGAAAAAATCAACAGTCCAATCAGGGCTAGCCACTTCAGCCCGATTTCCGTAAACGGCTGTATTATCATTATAATTCCAATCCACAACTCGCTCATGAGCTGCCATGACATAAATGCCCACATGGCATAGTATAAGCAAAGTGAGACAGATATGTTCCAACATCCATAGATAAATACTACCAGAATCGGCATACCGATAATTCTAAACAACACACTTAAGCCCATAAGATTCTTCGAAAAAAGCGCTATAAATGCTGCTGCCAGTGCATAAAAGCCTCCCACACATACTATCAGCCTCATCGGGAAATTTTCACGCTGCACCATTCTACCTACGTATACAACGGTACCAATCCACATTGCCGTTGCAAAAATAAGTGCCAGTACAAAATTCATTACGGTGCACCTCCTACATATTCCGTCAGTGCCTGAAGAAATGCCGTCCGGTTTCGTCTGCTTACTTCTAATTCATGCCCTGCTACAATTGCCGTGTTTTTTCTCACTTCAGACACATGCATTAAATTCACGATGTACCAGTGATTGCATTTTACAAACGCATAAGGCCGCAGCATCTGCTCCACACTCTGCATGGTACCGCGCATCGTAAATACACCCTCATCTGTATGATAAGACAGCATACGATTCTGCACTTCCACATAATAAATCTGTTGCACATTGAGCTTTTTTACTCCATCGGGCAAGGTAAGCAGAATTTCCTGCCGTGCCTTTTGCCTGGTACGTTTTAGTACCCGTGTCAGTTTCATGGAAAACGTATAATAATTCACCGGCTTCATCACAAAATCCAGCGCACCCACTTCATACCCTTTAATGGCATAGCCTGCCATATTGGTAATAAACATCAGTGTCACATCCGCATCCTGCTCTCTGATTTGTTCCGCAGCCTGCATTCCGTTTACTTTTGGCATCTCAATATCCAGCAGAATGATATCGTATAAAGGCTGATAATCCTTTAAAATCTCTTCACCATCCCCAAATACCGATATCTTAAACCGCACATCATGCTCTTCCTGATATTTTTCTAAATATTCCTGCAATTGCGCAGCAAAGGCTGCTTCATCCTCAACAATTGCGATATGATACATAAGTCCTCCTTGTTTAACGGCGTTTTAAAATACGGGCTTCATATGCTAAAAGTTCTTTCTGACTTGTGCCGGTTGTATAAATGATTTCAAACTCTCCTCCCGGTTTCCATGCCCTCTTTTTATGGTTTCCAAGATTGCAGTCAATCATGTATTCTTTTTCTCCAAAAATCCGGCGATAAACAAACCGGTCTTTGGCTTTGCTTATTACCTCAAAATCCCCGTATACAAAGGTTTCATCCTTCTTACGCAGGGCAAGTAGCGTCCGGTAAGCCTCTCTTACCTCTTCGTTTATCTCCTGCTTTAACCCCTCATAACAGGATGGAACGGTCTCATTCCACGGCAAAGGTATACGACAATGCTCTCTTGTCCCTGCCAAAATTTCTGCAAAAACCTCTTCCTTTGGACGCTTTCTGGTCTGCTCTTCATAATAACCTTTTGCCTCTACGTCCGTAATCTGTTCCATAGAGGTAAATTCATAATTGGAAAGCCCCATCTCATCCCCTTGAAACAAAAACGGCGTTCCTTTTAGTGTAAACTGCATCACTGCCAAAAGCTTCGCCACTGCAGTATGGTATGCTTTCTCTTTGGTAATCTTACTAATCATTCTCGGATTATCGTGATTGTTATAGAAAAGTGACATCCAACAATTGTTTCCGTAATGCTCCATCCAGTCAATCATATAATCCCGGTAGTAATTCAAATCGTATTCGTAGTCCTCCATGCGGATATGCCCCGGCGTCTCCAGATGATCAAAAGAGAAAACCATATCCAGTTCTTTCCGTTCCTCCCCTGTCACCAGCTGGCTCATTTTCATTCCAAGTCCCGGCGTCTCTCCAACCGAAAATGCATCATGCGGTTCAAAAGCTTCTCTTCGTACCTGTTTTAGAAACTCATGGAGTCTCGGGCCATAATAATAATGCTCAATTCCCGTAAATCCCATCAACGCTCCAATCGTTTCGTTTCCCATTGGAAGGCCTTCTTCTTTGGAAATATAGTTAATCACATCCATTCGAAAACCGTCCACGCCTTTATCCAGCCACCAGTTAATCATTTTTACCAGCTCTTCGCGCACTTTTTCATTTTCCCAGTTTAAGTCCATCTGCTTTTTAGAAAACAAATGCAGCGCCCAGGAATCCGATTCCTCATAGTAATTCCATGCAGGACCGGAGAAAAAAGAAGTCCAGTTGTTCGGTTCTGTTTTCGTGCCGTCATCTTTTCTGAAAAAGTAATAATCTCTGTACTTCGAATCCGGGTCCTTTAATGCTTCTCTAAACCACTCGTGTTCGTCAGAAGTGTGATTCATCACCAGATCCATAATCAGGCGCATTCCTTTTTCATGCACCTTTGCAAGAAGTTCATCAAACTCCTCCATTGTTCCGAATTCCTGCATGATTTTCTGATAATCTCTGATATCATATCCATTATCATCATTCGGAGAATCATAAATCGGAGAAAGCCACAGCGCATCCACACCCAGTTCTTTTAAATAATCCAATTTTTCAATAATGCCCCGTAAATCACCGATTCCGTCGCCATTAGTATCGCAAAAGCTTCTTGGATAAATCTGATAGAACACCGCTTCTTTCCACCATTTTTTCGTAACTGCCCCATTGGATACCTTTGGAACATCCGGCTCGCTGTTAATCAAATGCAGTAAGGCCTGAAAGAAGTCCTCACCCAGCTGCTTTTTTACCTCCCGCTCCACATCG
>CAMGET010000295.1 GCA_946055175.1 uncultured Roseburia sp. | reverse complement strand
CCAACGAAATACTAATTGGTGGTATTTCAGAACAGTTAGTAGAAAACCACAAGGAATTGAATGCTTTAGTAAAAGAATTAGACCCAACCCGTCTTACCACAATTGCCCATGTTTCCTTTACACCGATTGATGGTCCAATGCATGGAATTACCGATACGGAAAGCTACAACCATTACTTTGGATGGTATGGCGGCAAAATGGAAGACAATGGTCCATGGCTTGATAACTTCCATGAAAAGCATCCGGATATCTGTCTTGGTGTTTCTGAATATGGATGTGAAGGTATTATTACTTATCATGGTCCGAATCCAAAATGTAAGGACTACAGTGAAGACTATCAGGCACTTTACCATGAACATATGGCAAAGGTTCTGGATGAGAGACCATGGATTTGGTCCAGCCATGTATGGAACATGTTCGACTTTGGTTGTGCAGCACGTAACGAAGGCGGCGTAGCAGGACGTAACAATAAAGGCCTTATGACTATGGACAGAAAGACCAAAAAAGACAGTTACTTTATTTACAAAGCATACTGGAATCCGGAACCAATGGTTCACCTTTGCGGAAAACGCTATGCACAGCGTGCTGGGGAAACTGTGGAAATCAAAGCTTACACGAACCAGGAATCAGTAGTACTTTATATGAATGGCGAAAAAGTGGGCGAGCAGGCTCCGGTTGACCATATCTGTAAATTCGAAGTGGCAATGAAAGATGGTTTCAATACCTTCCTGGCAGAAGCAGGCGATGTAAAAGATACCATGACTCTGGAAAAAGTAGAGACAGAACCGGAAATCTATGTACTTCCTGGACAGGATGATGGCGAAGGCGGAGCAGCAAACTGGTTTACAACAGAAGGCAGTGTGGAATTAGATGCAGATGCCGTTATGGAATTCCCGGAAGGAAAATTAAGCATTAAATGCACGATTGGTCAGGTTTGCAAGAATCCGGAAGCAAAGGCGATGTTTGAAAAGATGGCCGGAAGAGAATTCGGACCGGATATGCCAATGTGGGGAATGTTAGAAAACTTCACAGTAGAAATGTCAATGGGTATGGCCGGCAACTTACCGGAAGGTGCAATGGCATTGATTAATAAGAAGTTGAATGCATTTGATATTGTAGAATAAATACAGCAATCTATCGTGCAGCTCTTTTAGAAGGGCTGCACGATTTTTTTGCTTTACAACATTTTCTTGGAATGTTACAATTATTTGTAGTATGTATCGATTACATGTCGGGAGGAAGCGTGAATGGCTAATATTTTTCAAACATTGTTAGCACAGATTCGCAGGAAAAATACAATATCATCCTATACTTACAGCAGCCATACATCGTCAGACAGATATGCCCGGCAGGAGAGTGTAAAAAAGACAAAGGAATCGGAAAGGACACCAGTGAAAGTGGAAAAGGAAGATTTTTTATTAACCCAGATTGATGAGTTCAGAGAAAAGGCAAAGCAGTTGCAGGATTTATTGCTTTCTAAAGAAAGCAAGGTGCAGGAGCTGCAGTCTTTAGTAAACGAGAGAGAAGATAAAGCGCAGGAATTAGAGCAGATTTTGTCTGAGCGTCAGGAAGAGGCAGATCAGATTATGAAGGACTTTAATCAGAAGGTAGATGAGCTTTCTGCTAAAGTAACAAACAAAATGTCTGAGATTGAAGTCTCTATTTCCAATCAGGTGACAGAAGTGAGAACCGCCAGCTTGGAGCAATTGGAGGCAAATCGTAAACTGAATGAAGCACAGATAGCTGCAAATAAAAAACTGAGCGAGGAACAGCTGGCAACCAATAAGCAGTTCTTGGAGGAACAGGCGATTGCAAACAAGAAGCTGAGCGAAGGTCAGATTGCGGAAGTAAAACAGTTACTGGATAATGCTACGACACAGTTAGAGTCTATCAAGACGGATTTGTCCGAAAAGGTTCACAGTGAAAATGTGAAATGTTATCGTAATATTCAGGATTTATTTACGGAATTTGATTCTAAGATTGAAAAGATGGATGAGATGGAAAAAGGGGTTGGCTCTATCCGCGGTTACATGAAATGTCTGACTTGGTTTTCCATTTTGAACTTTGTTGTTTTGATTGGATTTATTTTGTATTCACTTGGTGTATTTAATTTTTAAATGAGCGGGCGCAGAAATGCGTCTGTTTTGCCATATGAAAGAAGGCATTGTGTTTGGAGGAAAGAAGATGAATTTTGAGACAAAGAAGGTATGGGTGACTGGTCATAAGAACCCGGATACAGATTCAATCTGTGCCGCTATCTCTTATGCATATTTGAAAAATCAGCTGGGCGACCGGGAATATGTCCCGAAGCGTGCAGGGAATATCAATGCGGAAACCAGCTATGTTTTAGATTACTTTAAGGTGCAAAAGCCGGGACTGATTACAGATGCCGGTGCGCAGATTAAAGATATTACCATTCGGAAAACAATTGGTGTGAGCTCTCATATTTCCCTGAAAAAAGCATGGGAACTGATGAAGAAGCTGGATGTCGTAACACTTCCGGTTACGAACCGTCTGGGAAAGCTGGAAGGCATTATTGTAACAAAGGATATCGCGACCTCCTACATGGATGTATATGACAATCATGCATTATCAAATGCCAGAACGCAGTATAAAAATATTGTGGAAACACTGGATGGTACTTTAGTGACCGGAAATGAGCATGCATATTTCGTGCGTGGAAAAGTCATCATCGGAACAGCAAATCCGGAATATATTGCTGATTCGGTTGAGGCGGATGATCTGGTGATTCTTGGCTCCAAAAAGGAAGCACAGATTCGTGCAATGGAGGCAAATGCCAGCTGTCTCGTCATCGGCTGCGGCTTTGAAGTGGATGACGAAGTCATTTCCATGGCAAAGAAGAAGGATTGTGTTATCATTACAACACCATTTGATACGTTTTCCATTGCCCGTCTGATTAATCAGAGTATGCCGATTAAGGAATATATGACGAAGGAGAATCTGGTGACCTTTGACATCGATGACTATGTGGTGGATGTGAGAGAGACGATGTCTAAAATCAGACATCGTGATTTTCCGGTATTGGATGAAAACGGAGATTATCTGGGCATGATTTCCAGACGTAATTTGATGAGCATGCAAAAGAAACAGTTTGTACTGGTGGACCATAATGAAAAAACACAGGCGGTC
>CAMGET010000294.1 GCA_946055175.1 uncultured Roseburia sp. | reverse complement strand
CTCTCTTCCTCAATATACGAAACAATAGATCCAAATTTTGTACTAAATATCTATTACAAAATCTTCGTCGTCCACTTCGAACAATCCCAAACTTCACTTACTATATCCTGGTAAAATTCCGGCTCGTGGCAGATAAGCAGCACACTTCCCTTGTATTCTTTCAAAGCACGTTTTAACTCGTCCTTCGCATCCACATCCAGGTGATTAGTCGGCTCATCAAGGAGCAAGACATTTGTATTCTTATTAATAAGCTTACACAAACGCACTTTTGCCTGCTCACCACCGCTTAATACACGCACCAAACTTTCGATGTGTTTTGTGGTAAGACCGCATTTTGCAAGTGCAGAACGCACTTCATACTGTGAATAAGAAGGAAATTCCTCCCAAATCTCCTCAATACAGGTGTGGTTATTCTCTTCCTTAATTTCCTGTTCGAAATATCCGATTTCCAAGTTTTCGCCGAGTTCTACACTGCCGTTTAAAGCCGGTGTCAGACCTAAAATACTGCGGAGCAGCGTTGTCTTACCAATACCATTCGCACCGATTAGGGCAATTTTTTGTCCACGCTCCATGGAAATATTAAGCGGCTTGGATAATGGTTCCTCATAACCGATGACAAGGTCCTTTGTTTCAAAAATATATCTTCCCGGTGTTTTGCCAACTTTAAAATTAAATTCCGGCTTTGGACGCTCTGCCGCAAGTTCAATCACATCCATTTTGTCCAACTTCTTTTGGCGGGACATCGCCATATTTCTGGTTGCCACGCGTGCTTTATTTCTGGCAACAAAATCCTTCAATTCACTGATTTCCTGCTGTTGTTTGCGATAGGCAGCCTCAAGCTGGGATTTTTTTACCTCATAGACTTCCCGGAATTTATCATAGTCGCCTACATAGCGGTCAAGACGCTGATTCTCCATATGATAAATAATATTAATGACTTCATTTAAAAATGGGATATCATGAGAAATCAAAATAAACGCATTCTCATACTCCTGCAAATAGCGCTTCAGCCATGCGATATGTTCTGCATCCAGATAGTTGGTCGGCTCGTCCAATAATAAAATATCCGGCTTTTCTAATAAAAGCTTTGCAAGCAGTACCTTCATACGCTGGCCACCGCTTAAGTCTGATACATCATGATCCAAACCTAAATCCAGTAAGCCAAGTGCTCTTGCTACTTCTTCCACCTTTGCATCAATAATATAAAAATCATGCATGGTCAAAGTATCCTGAATCACACCCAGTTCTTCCATCATAGCATCCAAATCTTTTGGATTGGTATCACCTAATTTTTCGCAGATGGCATTCATCTGTTCTTCCATTTCAAATAACCAGGCAAAGGCAGATTTCAAAACGCTCTCAATCGTCATTCCCTTTGTCAGGGTTGAATTCTGGTCAAGGTAACCGACACGGACATTTTTTGCCCATTCGATTTTTCCCTCGTCCGGCATCAGTTTACCGGTCACAATATTCATAAATGTAGACTTTCCCTCGCCGTTTGCCCCGACAAGTCCGATGTGTTCTCCTTTTAATAATCGAAAGGAGACGTCATTAAAAATAGCGCGGTCTCCGAAGCCATGTGTTAAGTGTTCTACGTTTAATATACTCATTTTTCCTTTGCCTTTCTATCGATACATACGCTCTTATTTTATCTGCACAAGGTAATAAAATCAATCCATAATTTACACATTTTTTACCTGCCATTATTTTCAAATTGGTATTTATCATGTATAATATAAATATTCTATTTCACAAAGGAAAGGAACATCTTATGAAATTAAATTACAAACGTACCACACTAATTGGTTTAGCATTTTTATCTATTTCTGCCTTCTGGCAGATGTATGACAATGTGATTTCTCTTATATTAAAAAACACCTTTTCCTTAGGCGAAACTTATACCGGCGTCATCATGGCAGCCGATAATATTCTTGCCTTATTCCTGTTGCCAATGTTTGGTTCCTTATCCGATAAAGTATCCACCCCTATCGGAAAAAGAATGCCTTTTATTCTGGCAGGTACCGGATTTGCTTTTACTTTTTTAATGCTATTAAACTACTCAAATCAATCCAGGAACTTCCTATTATTCATTGGCACCCTGCTTTTGTTACTGATTGCCATGGGTCTTTACCGTTCGCCGGCTGTTGCCCTTATGCCGGATGTAACCCCAAAGCCATTGCGCAGTAAGGCCAATGCTGTCATTAACTTAATGGGTGCAATTGGCGGTGTTTATACTTTAATTATGATTAAATTTCTGGTCGGAAAAGGAGATACTCCCGACTACTTCCCACTGTTTTTGTCAATTGGTTTATTAATGTTAATCAGTGTTGTTATCCTGTTCCTTACGATTAAAGAAAACAAGCTTTGCAGCGAAATGGTTGAAGAAGAGGAAGTAGAAACCACACCAAAGAGTACCGCGGACCTTCCAAAGGACGTAAAACGCAGTCTGGCTTTCATGCTCATATCCATTGCTTTATGGTTTATTGCTTATAATGCCGTTACGACTGCCTTTTCCCGCTACGCAACCCATGTATGGGGATTGGAAAATGGCGGATACGCTAACTGCTTAATGGTTGCCACCATTGCAGCTATTTTAAGCTACATCCCTATCGGTGCAATTGCAAGCCACATCGGGCGTAAGAAAACCATTCTAATTGGAATTGCACTTTTAGCGTTCTGTTTCTTATGTGCCGGATTTATGAATCAATATCATTGGATTATGAATCTGTTTTTTGCCATTATAGGCTTCGCATGGGCAGCCATCGGTGTAAACTCTCTTCCAATGGTTGTTGAAATTGCTTCAGCCGGTGATGTCGGAAAATATACCGGTTTATACTATACATTCTCTATGGCTGCGCAGGTTGTTACCCCGATTTTGTCCGGATTCTTATTAGAGTATGTATCCTACCGCACCTTATTCCCTTATGCGGTAGTCTTTTCCGTGGTAGCATTTTTTACCATGACTCAGGTAAAACACGGCGACTCAAAACCGGTTCAGAAAAAAGATGTATTGGAAAATTTTGATGTAGAAGGTTAAAGGAAAATACTAATGATTGTCTTAATTATCTTAATAATTTTGTTTTTTTTATATTTGTTTTTCATTGCTCCAAGAATGTTTGGGAAACCGGACCGCAGAAAATTATTCGGAGTCTATTATGCG
>CAMGET010000293.1 GCA_946055175.1 uncultured Roseburia sp. | reverse complement strand
CACATAATCGCCAATGCTAAGGTCCGTAAAGCTGGCAATTTTTTCTCCCTCATAGGTACGGTGGCGTTTTTTCTTTTTTTTCTCGGAACCGAAAATATCACTTTCGGAGATAACCACAAATTTGATAAGCGGATACTCATATCCTTTTTTCACCTTTCCGTATCCGCTCATGATTTCCCCCGGCATTACCTCCCGGTCGAAATCTTCCGAATAAAAAGCATTCAGGCCTTCCGCCATCAAATCTTCTGCGAGACGCTTTGCTCTGGTCTTAGAACCGGAAAGCAAAATTACTCGATATCCATTCTTTTTATAACGGTTTAAATCCTTCACCAACAGTTCGAAGCTGTTATTATAGGGGTTAACCGTTCTTGTCTGAACGGCAATCCGTTCTTTTATCGCAAGCTCATTATTTTTCAAATCAAGTGCTACAAGTGCAATGCATTTTCTGGCATTGATTTTCCCAAGTATTTCTTTATACGGAATCAGTTCCCGCATCTGTCCCGGCAAAATATAGCCCTTTTCCAGACGCTGTTTCATGCTCTCCGAAAATTCCGTTTCCGTGGTTACTCCACGCTCAACCGTTCTTATGGTTTCATCCAGAAAAATGATGGTATTTTCTTTCTCCAGATAGTCCAAAAGAGAGGCTCTCTCTTCGCAGAAATAGGACAGATAAGCATCCAGTCCGGCGCTTACACCATATTCAATGGTCTGCTCCGCAAATTCGGATGCCTGCGCCAACGCTCTGTGTGCCTCTTCTGTTTTCATATCCTTGCGGAACTTTTCAGAGACCATTTTTGCTTCTGCTACTATTTTATCCACGCCCGCCTGTCTTTCCTCTTTGGAAAGTACCAGTTCGCAGGCCGGGTAAATACGTACTTCTTGTATATTTTCAATGGACCTTTGGCTTTCCGGGTCAAAGGAACGAATGGAATCTATTTCGTCTCCCCATAATTCAACCCTAAACGGATTTTCCTCCGTCAGCGGGAAAATATCTACAATGCCGCCACGAACAGAAAATTCCCCTCTCGTCCCTGCCTGATAATTTTTCTCATATCCCAGTTCTACCAGGCGTTTCACCATGTCATCCATGTCAATTTCATCACCGGCTTTTAAGGTTATGACTTCTTTTATAAAGCGCTCCGGCGAAGGCATGGGATTCATAAGACCGTCAAAAGTAGTAATGATAGTGCATTCTTCTTCCTCGGCCAGCATTTTCAGCGCATTAATACGTTCCGCTGTCAGCACATTTCCCCGGATATCCGACTGATAAAATAAAATATCCTTCGCCGGATAGTAGGCAGTTCTTTTATCAAAAAACAGGCACTCCTCGTAAAGTTCTTTTGCTTTCTGCTCATGAAAAGTAACAATGATTCTGTTTCCGAAACCATTGTTCATGCCGAATACCATATGTGGTTTTGCAGCATCAATGCAGCCCGAAATCTGTATGACCCCGCCGCCTTTTTTTAATTCATATTCTGCCTCTTCAAACCCCTGCAGTTCTTTAAGGGGCATCATAAAGCTTTTCAAGGGAGTTACCAACCTTTCATTCTTTCTTTTTGCTGTTAAAGTCATTCATGGCTTTGTCCACTTCCTCCTGCACCATGAGCGCGCAGGCACAGACAGCGTCTTTTATGGCTTCTTCTACTAATTTACGGTCCTCTTCACTAAAGCGGCCCAGTACATAGTCTGCCAGATCCCAGCCTTTTGGTTTTTCACCCACACCGACCTTAATCCGCATAAAATTCTGCGTTCCGGTTAATGCTATGATATTTTTGATTCCATTGTGACCGCCGGCACTTCCTTTTTTACGGATTCGTAAGCTTCCCGGTGCAAGACTGATATCGTCAAAAATGACTATCATCTCACTCTCCGGGTCCATCTTATAATAATTCAATAGTTCCACAACGCTCTCGCCGCTTAGGTTCATAAAGGTCTGCGGCTTTGCCAGCACGACCTTTCTTCCTTCTATGGTTCCTTTACCGCAAAGTGCCTTGTGTTTTTTCTCGGTGACACTAATATTATATTTGTCCGCCAAAGCATCAATGACATCAAACCCGATATTGTGTCTTGTTTTTTCATACTGCTTTGACGGATTTCCAAGTCCTACAATTAAATACATTTCTTCTGCCCTTTAGTTTTACTTATGCATTCTGCCGTCTGCGGATAATCTCAGCTGCTGTGGCAAGCTGTACCTGATCATTTACGCCTGTAATATCTTCCGGATTCTCTAATGCAAAAGCATCTACTTTTAATCCTTTTTCTTTTATTATGGTTAATGTATCCGGCAAATAATATTCACCCTGTGCATTGTTTGGTGTGATTTTTTCCAAAGCATCTCTTAATTCTGAGGTATCAAAAATGTACATCCCGGAATTAATCTCATGAGAAATACGCTCTGCATCCGTTGCGTCCTTATGTTCCACACTTTTGATAAATCTGCCGTCCGCATCACGAATGATTCTTCCGTAGCCGGTTGGGTCATCAATCATGGCTGACAGTACCGTAACAGTATTGCCCTGTTTTTTATGATGGTTACGTAAACGCAGTAAGGTTTCTGCTGTAATAAGCGGGGTATCGCCAAATAAGATTAAGGTTTCCCCATCTTCCGTCAGAAAGTTACTGGCACACTTTACTGCATGCCCGGTTCCTAACTGTTCTTCCTGCATTGCAAATGCCACATCTTTATGGCTGATGCTTTCCTTTACTACTTCACTCTTATATCCGACTACTAAACATACTTCCTTTGCACCTGCTCCATAAGCTGCATCAATGGCATAGTCCACCAGACATTTGCCTTCAATCCGGTGCACAACCTTTGGAAGTTCGGAATTCATTCTGGTTCCTTTTCCTGCCGCTAAAATGACTGCTCGCAAATCGCTCATTTTTCTTTGCCTCTCATTCTGCCAGTCTACTGGCGTATCTGTCTTTAATCATACTCTATCTTCCTTAGTTCTTGCAATAACAAAAGTTATTTTCCGGGTTAACTAGATATTTAGTGCAGAATTTAATTTATAGTTTCGTATATGAACGAAGAGGGAAAGAGAGAGACTTTTTTCTATTCGGATGTGCGCGTATAAGAAGTTCTATTATCTATACATGAAAATTTTATTCATCATAACGCGTCACGGCAAAGTGACCTCCATGTCACTTGCCGTTAGAAATGGC
>CAMGET010000292.1 GCA_946055175.1 uncultured Roseburia sp. | reverse complement strand
ATATGCGATATATAACCATCCTGTTACGGTAAGTGCAAACACCATGGTCCAAAAACTTGGAGCAAATAACATAACCAATACTGAAATTAATAACAGATATGGAATATTTCCGATTACGTTATAAATTGCAATCATAATTGTATCAAATTTCTTTGAAAAGCCCCAAATTGCACCAACGATAACACCGGCTGTCATATTGATGGCACCGCAAATAAATGCAAGGGAAATGGAAATTTTTGCACCATTCCATACTGCATCAAAGGTGGAGTTTCCGGCTGCACCGGAACCTAAAATCCAATGAATGTTATGTCCAAACATCTCCATTGCTTTGCTTGGTGACAAATGCTTTGCTGCCGGGTTCATCAGGTTTGCAAACTTATCGTATTCCACCAACGCCGGATAGAGATAAGAGAATGCAATTACCACTGCCAGCAACGCCAGTATCACGATATTAATTTTCTTTTTAAAGAATACACGGAAAACAGACTGCCAGTACGAATACTTTGGTGCAGCAATTTTCTCAGATTCCACATCACTGTGGTCGACTATGGAAAACAGTTCCTCCTCCGTCATTCCCAGTTTTTCTAAATCATAATTCATATCTATTACCTACCTGTCCTTCGTAGAGAATGAAATTCTCGGATCTACCATTGACATCAGGATATCTCCTAAAATAATGGATACTACTGATAATACTGCGTAGAATAATGTTACACCAACGATAACACCATTATCATATCGGTTAATCGCCTGTGTAAGTAAATTACCTGCACCAGGTACTACATATACACGTTCTGTAATAATTGCACCGGTCAAAGCTCCGAGGATACTTCCCGGAAGTCCCTGAACGATTGGGATAACCGCATTTTTCATGATATGCTTTGTAAAAATCTCACTTTCAGTCAAACCACCGGATCTGGCAAATTTCACATAGTCCGAATTCATCTGATCGATCATATAACGGCGCATCCATTTCATCAGGCTGGCAACAGATGGCAATGCCAGAGAAACAACCGGAAGAACATACATTAACTTGCTGGTTGATTCCATATCGAAGGTTGTCGGCAAACCAAATAAGCTTCCACCAATTGCTTTAAACAGGAAGATATATGCCAAAGATGGAACTGCTGTTATAAACACAATGTAAAAGGTTCCGATTTGATCAACCAGTTTATCTTTCTTTCTTGCCATTAAGATACCTAACGGCAGACCAAGAAGATAAGCCATAATAACCGAAATAATGCCAATTACAAAAGAATACCCCATCTTTGATAATCCGGATTTTACCGTTGACACATTTGTATAATCATCTGTGAAACGTGCTGCATTTACCGGATTACTTGCAAGAGAATTGACTGCGTATGTTGCTGAGTGCAAATCATCCGCACTGTTTTCTACATTACCGGTCGGATAAAGAACCGTTGATTTTACATAAGACCCCTGGGTAAGAGTCATGGTTGTAAACACATCAATACCCTTATTGACAGAGTAAGATGTTCCCAGATTTATCGTAACAATATTTTGATGAATATATGGAAATTTCGAATTTACATACAACAGATATTTGTGCTGTGTACCATTACCAATAATGGCAGGTGCAATTTTATCACCACCATACACAGGATCATATAATGTAAAGGTAAGACCTCTTTCCCCAACATCCCCGGTTGCCGTATGGATATTGTCAATCGCAATTAATCTTGAAAAATACGACAACATACGACTGCCTAACGGCACATCTTTATATGCAAAAAGCTGTGGTTGTCCACCATCCGCATATTTCTTTGGTCCTAACATAATAGCGTCCAAACGCTGAATGGTATAGCCTTGCGCTTCATAGTTTTCAATGAATTTATTAATATATTCTTTTGCGTTGGAAGAATCGTTTTCTTCTGTTTTTCCGATTCCGATTACTGCGGATTTTGTTGTTTCGTCAATTTCACCCTTTGCAACCAATTCGTTAATGTAATCGGCATAGGACACATAATCCAGATATCCGTACTCTTCCCACTTACTGTATTTATAAGTAATCTTATTATTATTACTCATTTTTGAGTAGGTAGAATCATTCGCAAAAATAAGATTGCGATCCATCAAGGAGTACACCATAACCATTACAATTGCAACGACTGCTACAATAGAAAATATCCCAAATGCCAAACGTTTTAATAAATATTTCGCCATAATTTGTCTCTCACTAAAACATTGTAAGAGAACGGACGTTATGCCCGTTCTCCCACAACTTAATCATTTACTATAATAGAAAGTTCTCAGAGCGTACTTTCTATTATCACGAATCAAATTGTATCTTAGTAAATACCTACACACTTAGCCATATAGCCTGCGTAATCAGGAAGGAAGGTATCAAGGTAGGTCTGAGGATCACCGTAGTCAGGACCCCATCCGGATAAGTCATACATATCGTAGTTTGCTTCGTAACCATATGAGGTAAAGTATCCTGCATAGTAGTATTCATCTGAGGATGTACACTCTGTAAGGTTAACGATAACCTGTCCTCCAAGAACGGATTCAAGTGACTGTTTGTAAGCATTTGCTTTGTTTGTTACTGATTCACTTCCTGAGAAGTATGGTAAATCAATGTAGATTGGGTTTTCAGCTGAGATTTCTACACCGGCTGCTGCAAGTTCTTCAATAGCTGTTGCCATTTCAGCTGCTGCGTTATCCGGATTGAACCATCCATCATAACCATCGCTGGAACCGATGCCACCATCTAAGGTAGGATCCCAAACTTTCATTGTTACACCATCAGCATCAATCTGAGCCTGCATAATTTCACCATAGAAAGTACCTGCCGGGAAGGTTGTTGCTGTACCGTTGATATCAACAGTGGTTTCTTCTTCCAATGTTACGAAGTTACCAGGTGTATAAGAGTTTCTTAATGAAGCATATTTTAATTCTTCACCAACGCTCTGTGCATTGTAAGCACCTCTGTCTGCTGCAAAAGAAATTGCACGACGGAAATGAACATTGTTCATAGCTGCATTTGTTCTTTCAGCATCTGCTACGGTCTGAGCAGATCTTACAGTTGTTGTATCATTTGTGTTTGCCCATGTGTTACGGTTTAAGTTATAGAATGCCATAAAGGTTGTTGCATCACATTCTGCCACATAACCGTATTTGTCGAAGTTACCATCTGCTTTTGCAAGTTCA
>CAMGET010000291.1 GCA_946055175.1 uncultured Roseburia sp. | reverse complement strand
GAGTTTGGCGTATCCACCTCATAGGTTTCTCCTTCCGTCAGTTCTGTTCTCAGGCAGTTCAGTTCAGAGCCCTCCTCGAGATGTATTTTTGTCTTGCTCTTTTCGCTATTTCCCTCTGCTTCCAGCCAGAAATGTGTTTTCTCTTCTGCATACACATATTTATCCATATCAAGCAGCATTGTCATATCAGAAGCTTCCTGAACTTTTACATCGTCTCCGGAATACAGATGCATACCTTCATAGACTGTAGTACTTCCATCTTTTTCATTTTCAACAATACTGGTTCCGTTTGTCTCCTCTACCGCAATCGTCCGATATGCCTCTTTGCCCAAAAACAGCACTCCTAGAACTACAGCTGCTCCTACTACTGTAGTTGCTGCCGCTCCTGCAATTAATTTTCCCGTTCCTGTTTTAAGCCATCCCATCCTTTATACCATCCCTTCTTTTGTCTATGAAATACATTTTTCCAGATATTCCACCAGTTTTCCGTCTATTTTTCCATGTTCTGCCATATCTCTCATAATTGCAAATGCCTTTTCCTTTGGCATTGGCTTTTTATATGGCCGGTCCGTCGCAAGCAGTGCATCACAGATATCTGCCACTGCCAGAATCCTTGCCTCCGTAGCCAGTACATCGCCGGTCAGCTTTCTCGGATAGCCGCTTCCGTCCAGGCATTCATGATGCTGGATTGCCCATGTCATGGCATACTGATAATTTTGATTGAAATGAACCTTTGAAAGAATCCGTTCCGTCTTTTCTACATGGCTTTCCATGATGCTTCGTTCCCTGTCTGTCAAAGTACCCTTTCGAATCAACAGATCTTCCTTCTCTTCTTCGGTAAAGAAAGGCTGTTCTCCTTCTTTTCCCCTGTAAACCGCTGAGAAAACTGCCATCAGCTCCTGCTTTTTTTCTTCCGTCAAAAAGCCCATGGTATTTACTTCTTCTGCTAAAGCCTGTGCCTTATCCAGTTTTGTTATCGCTTCGTTATATTCTGTTTCTGCCAGTTCTCCTTCCAGTAACTGAAGCCGGTATCTGGTCCGGAATAATTCAAAACGCATCTCAATTTCATGAAGCTTATCCTCAAGTCTGGTTGCTTTATTCATTACTTTTGTGGGAATAGACACCTTCCCGATATCATGAAGTAATGCTCCCAAGACCAGCTGCTCTTTTCTGTTTTCCGAAAAATACTCTTCTTCCATCCCTTTATCATGCAGCTCATTGATGTAATCTGCCATTCTTGCGGCATATTCCGCTACCATTCTGACATGATTTGCATTATACGGTGTTCTCGTATCAATGGTTTCCGCCATCGCTTCCGTAAAAGACCACATCTGTTCTTTAATTTCTTCCATATAACGAATATTTGATACTGCAATCGCTGCCTGCGAAGCAAGTGACAATATGATATGCTCCAATTCAGTTGCAAATGCAATCACATTTCCTTCTTCATCCATTGCATTGATTAACTGCAATACACCTACTGCTTCCTCCTCCTGATTCAAAAGCGGAATCGTAAGCATCGACTGCGTATGGTAACCTGTCATCCTGTCATAATTGTATGGACCGGAAAAATCAAATTCATCACTGTCATACACATTTGGAATATTTAAGGACTTTTTATGGATTACGGAGTATGCACAGATATTCTGTTCCCGCATCGGAACCGGCGGCAAATCTATTTTCTCTCCGTTTTTTCCTTTATCTACATTCATAGATAATGTTTTCATTACCTGAAAATGCAGTTCCTTATTCCGGCAGACATATAATGTTCCTGCATCGCAGTGTGTGATATTGATACTCTCATCCAAAATTTTGTCCAGAAGCTTATTTCTGTCCTTCTCCTTTGATAATGCAATTCCCGTATCCAGAATTTTCATTACCACGCTGCTTTTATACCTCATTAGTCCTCTCCCTTTAGTACCTTTTACAACTTTCTCATAAACTCCAATGCACGCTTTTGTCTCTCTAAGCCGTTCAACTCCAGCAATATCGGTACGTCTTTTAAATGTTGTTCCAATAGCTGCTTACATTGTAAAAAATCTAACAATCCTTCTCCCGGTACCTGATGTAAATCCGCCTTATAATCATTGTCATTTAAATGAATATGACCGGTATATTGTCCCATCTGCTCTATCCAAGTTTCTATCGTTGTCGGCGTCAGGCATGCATGCCCATAGTCCAGACAGAGTTTAAAATTATTGACATCGGAAAGACTTTTCTTTAAGCGAATCAGCATTTCCGGTGTCCGTTCAAAGGTATTTTCGATATAAATATCAGTTTCCGGATAACGCTCTGCCATCTTTCTCCAAAAACGTTCCGATTCATACAGCCATGCATCCAGATAATAATCCACCTGTAATTCTGCAATCAGTCCGGTATGAAATACCACGCCCCGTACTCCCAGTTGTTCCGCAATCGCAAGTGACTGTTCGGCTCTCATTTGCGAATATCCGGCAATCTGTGGATCCTGACTTGTCACAACGATATCCAAAAACACACCATGCAGAGTATCCATGCTTCTGTCACGCTTCAGTTCTTTATAAGAGTCACATCTTTTTTTTATTTCTGCCTCATCGCTATATACATCCGGATTACAAAAATCATTATATTCAAATCCCGCATCATATGCCTGTGCCAGTTCTGCACTCTGTCCAAGCCGCTCAAATTCGGGAATGATTAAATACTTTCTTTCCACCTTTCTATCCTTCTTTCTTACCGATGACCTGATATACCATTAACGGCTTACTCTTTCCCTTAAGTTCCATTTCTCCAACAGATTCTGCCACGATTCTATCCTTCAATATTTCATACACTGCCTCGCTGATTAATATCTCGCCCGCCTTAGCACGGCTTTCCAAACGTGCTGCCGTATTGACGGTATCTCCGATGGCTGTATAGTCCATACGGAAATCGCATCCGATATTCCCGACAACCGCATCTCCGCAATTGACACCGATTCCAAAGTGTACGGTCTTTCCGTACTGCTCTTTGAGTTTCTTCGCCAGTTCTTCTGCTCCGGCTCTCATATCAAGTGCCGTTTGAACTGCACGATACACATAGTCATCCAAATCGTGCGGTGCATTGAATACTGCCATGGTGGCATCTCCGATAAATTTATCCAGCATTCCATTGTTACCAAGAATACAGGAAGTGGTCAATGCCAGATATTCATTTAAAATCTTT
>CAMGET010000290.1 GCA_946055175.1 uncultured Roseburia sp. | reverse complement strand
AAAAGAATAAATATTTGCTTTTACAATATTGAATCCTTTTTCTCTTGCAAGTCGAAGCATATCCTGAATACATCTTCTTCCGATATGCTTATTCTGGTATTCCTTGCAAACAACAATACATACCTCTTGGTTGTCTCGTAAAGAAACATCACCAACGAGTTTCCCGTTGTATTGAATATAATAGCAATCTCCGTGCGTACTTAAATAAGTATACATTGCTATTAATGTGTCCATGGAATACGCATGGTCAATATTATCAACCTGTTTGCATACATCCAAATCCTGATACCATACAAAGGCTTCTTCATAATTAGGATAATATGGTATCAAAAGTATTTCCTTATCAACAATTCTCTCTTTCATCGTTCCATCACCTATCGTTTTTCATCAAAAATCCGAAACATTTCCCTGCATAGTTTCTTTCCTGTATCTGTTTTGAAAATCTTCTCATATGCATATTCAATTGCTTCCTTTGCTAACTCATCCTCATACATATTTACGAGGAAATCCGCTTCTACTAGTATCTGGTAATCAATGCTATCTATATTTTCATATGTATGGTGATGCGCAATCAGGTATTGAACCCGCTCGGATACGCGTTCCTCGAAATGCAAATCAGCCAACAGCTTTTTTGCAATAGCAGGACCTTCTTTTTCCTGTAGTTTTCCATTGCAGTTGCCATACTTTTCTTCACATAAATGAATCCCTATATCATGCGTCAACGCTGCTGCTTCAAGAATAAATAAGGTATCCTCATCAACATTCTCCATTTCTGCTATCAGCTTTGCATAACTGTGAACCTTGCAGAAATGCTGTATTCTTTTGGCATCCCCGCTATATAGCTCTATCATCGCAAGATGTAATTGGTTTAACATCTGATTGCTCCTTTCATTGTTGGACATGCATACAGCCAACCATTTTTCCATCGAATAATTGAACGAACTCTTCAGGCTTATATTCCGTTTCAAATACATCAGGTGAATAAACAAATACATCTAATACTGTATCACAAATAACAGAAGAGTCATGTGTAACTGAACTTTCTGCTATTAGCAATGCATCAAAATCGCTATTTTCATTTGCACTTCCATCAGCATAAGAACCATATGTAATGGTAGCTTCCTTCTTTACTTTATCCCGCGCACTATCATCGTAACAGACATATTTGTATCCCATTGCTTCACGCCTTCATCATAAAGAGCCAAGCGCTTATCGTATTTAGCATTCACCAGCCGTTTCAGTTCTTCGACCTCCGATTCGGTCACCACATCCCCTGCCACATGTAATAAGCTCTCAATACTGTCTAAATCTCCCTGTCTGTTTGCATTTATCATGGCATGCGCCATCTCTTTCGGATAAATCGGGTTATCCGGTGTCAAATTAACTGTAACATATTCCGTAGTTACATTCTTGAAACCATACTTTTCCATATTAAGCGGTATTTCTGCTTCGTTTTGTGGATAAGCACATATCTTATATTTTTCTCTGGTCTGGTCATAAAACTTTTCTGCCCGCTGCCAGATTTCTTTTTCATAATCTGATTCTTCCATGATGCATGGTGCAGAAATATTGATTCCCTTTCGGGCCGACAGGACCAGGCATACGCCATTTTCTTTTAATACCCTATACTGTTCTCCATAAAACTTTGAAGGCTCAATATGTTCGACTACCGTATTGGAAATGGTTACGTCAAAACTTTCCTCTTCAAAAGGTAACTCTGTCGCGTCTCCTTCCGAGAAATGAACTTGTGGAGCTTTTTTACTTGCAAACGTAATAAAGTTACTGTCTCTATCCATTCCAAATATCTCAGCATTCCGGTACCATCTGGATAAAGACTCTGCGAACGCTCCCGGGCCGCAGCCAATCTCTAATATTTTTTTCTTATCTTCGATTTCAAATATTTCTTTATATTTACTTTGAAAAAAGTCAGAAAATCTAAGAGATCGGGAATCATACAGCGTTCCAATATTCTGCACGTAAGTTGACCAAATTGTATTCATAGAAATCTCCATTCCGAAGCGATTTATTACTTTTCACTTTTTCTTTCATCCGTCACAATATGTAAAATTCCTTCCTGCGAGCCACTCAGATAATCCTTAAGAAAAGTCGGAAATGCCTTATACTTATCTAAGTTCTCAATCGGAATCCAATGCATCTCTTCTTTTACACCACCGTATGTATAGCTATCGCTATGAAGTTTCTGCGTTCCTCTTGGTTTCATTAGGTAGTACATTGCAACCTCATGACAATGAAAGCCATCCAGTGAACCGCCATGTCCATCAAAAAAGTTCTCATGAATCACTGCCAGTCGCTCCACTTCATAATGCACACCGGTTTCTTCAAATACTTCCCGGCGAACTGCATCCTCTGCTTTTTCGTTCATGTGAACGCCACCACCAATGGAATAAAGATAATCTTCGTTTGCATTACCTGCAAATAAAACACATCCGTCTTCCACTATGATTGCTGCAGCTCGATAACGAAACCAGTTATTTTCTTTTTGAAATCCACAATCAAATGTCATGATTTTTCTCCTTTACAACATAACATGTGCTGTCATATTATTTTGGCCAACAGCTTTTACAAATCCTAACGATTCATATAGTGCAATCGCAGCGACATTTTCAATGTCAACCAAGAGCATCATATCATGAGGTTTATTTAGTTCGATAGCCTTAGCCAACATTGCTTTTGCGTAGCCTTTTTTTCTATATTCATTTTTAACAAACACATCAAATGGTTCATTTTCCTCATACTTATATGTAATATCAATATAGCCAACAACCTCATGATTCTCTATGGCAAGAATAATCCTAAATCTATCAGATGCGTCAATGACCTTCTCCGCTGTCCAGTAACCATCCTTTGAATGTATTGCAATATACTGTTCTTTATATTCCGGGCTATATACTTCTACTTGATAATTACTGTCATGCAAAACGTCCTTTTTATGAATCATCTTTTGCTGCTCAACTTCAAAATCTGCCTTTTCATCCTGTAATTTCTTATGAAGTAAATAATTGTTCGGACTATATACAAAATCCGCCTGATAGACTTTAAACTCTTTCTTTAAGTAGGACAACATCTCATCATAGGCTTGTTGCCTTTTTGATAATCCCACAAGCATTTCTATATATAATTCATCCTTTAATATTAAAAATACAAATAATCCAATGATTTCTTC
>CAMGET010000289.1 GCA_946055175.1 uncultured Roseburia sp. | reverse complement strand
TTCCCACAGAGATGTATAAGCAGATAATTTTTCAATAAAGTCGGAAGTGATGCCCGGACAATCGTATTGATTACCTTAGAACCGGTACTGCCCCCTATAATTAATAAAACAGGCTTGCTTTTCGCAGGAAGCTTGCAAAAAGTAAGAGCAGCATCTGCGTTACCGGATAATAATTCCTCACGGATAGGAGAACCGGTAAAAACCGCTTTTTCTTTTGGTAAATACTTTAAAGTCTCAGGAAAATTACAACATACTTTGGTGGCACCCGGAATGGCAATTTTATTTGCAAGGCCCGGAGTAATATCAGACTCATGAATAATTGCAGGAATATGGCAAATCTTTGCTGCCAGAACAACCGGAACAGATACAAAACCGCCTTTTGAAAAAACGATGTCCGGCTTTATTTTTTTCAACAGAGAAACGGCCTGTGCGAGTCCTTTTACCACTTTAAACGGATCTGTGAAATTCTTTGGATCAAAGTAGCGTCTAAGTTTTCCGGATGAAATTCCATAATAAGGAATGTTTTGCTCTTCGATTAGTCTTTTTTCGATTCCTTCATAAGAACCGATGTAGGATATCTCATAGCCTGCTTCACGCAATGATGGGATTAGGGCAATGTTTGGAGTGACGTGCCCTGCGGTACCGCCACCGGTCATGACAATTTTTTTCATAGCTTATCCTGCCTTCCTTATGTTAAGAAAATAAACATCAATGATACTTTCCTATTTATAATACCCTTATGCGCAAAAGTCAAGAAAAGACTAGAAAGCCTTTGCAGAGTTTGTCGAAACTTGCGATGAAAAGTGGTGCTTGGTTACTTTAAAAAAGGTTACCAGATTTGTATAATGAAAGACAATCTGATACATAAGGAAGGAGAGAGACTAATGGAAGTGTTAATAGGGATATTACTGCTTTTTCAGTTGTTTCTGATGATAAAACTTTTGCAGATGAATAGACAGACTTTACAACAGATAAAGGTACAGAATGAAAAGTTAATAAAAATAGAAGAACAGAGAGTGGCGATGCAAAGAGAGGAGAAAAAAGAATCAGAAAAAGAAGCAGTTCCATATACGGTATTCGGGCAAACTACAGTAGAAGAAAAGCGGGCGAAAGCCAGTGAACAGGAGAAGTTGATAGATGAAGTGCTTTCTGAAGTTTTCCCGGCATAATACCGGAAATGGGAGCAATTTCCAAAAAACTTGACTTTCTGAAAGTGCTTTGCTATAATCGCACGTGTAATAAATCCGTAACAATTGTAACAAAAATGAATAAAATAGAACAAGTGTATCATACTATTAAAGGAATCATACACATGGAGGTTTTTATGAATTTAAAAATGAAAGCGATGCAGGGTATGGTGCTTGCCGGTTGCATGGTAGTACTTGGCATCATCGCAGAGTCTGCTAATACTACGGTTGCTAGCGCGGCAGTAGAACAGCGGGAAGTGACAACAGAGACGGACTACACTACAGGAGGAACGGCAGGGGTTGTTCGTTCTTTAAATGAATTAGAAGCACAGGCATTGGAAGGATTGCAGCTTGCAAGTATTGCGCAGCTACAGGTGGCAGTTGTAACAGCTTCAGAAGACGAAATTGAAGCAATTGCAGACATCCCTGAGTTGACAGCTGAAGAACTCGCATGGCAGAACCTTGCGATGGCTGACGTAAAAGAACAAATGAATGTCAGAGCAGAGGCATCTGCAGAGGCAGAGATTGTTGGTCGACTTCGCAAAGGAGATGTGGCAGAGGTTATTGAAAAAGGGGAGGAATGGACACATATCCGCTCCGGAAATGTAGATGGTTATGTAAAAAATGAATACTGTGTGTATGGCGTAGAGGCTTTAGCATATGCAAAAGCAAATGTTGATACACGTGTTACGATTACAGGAAATGGAGTCCGTGTCAGAAGCGAGGCATCTTCCGATAGTTCTGTCGTTGCAGCGGTATCAAAAGGAGCTGTTCTGATAGCAGAAACAGAGGCTGAGTCTGTAGACGGCTGGGTGGCTGTGAAGTATACAGGAAAGACCAGATATGTTAGTGCGGACTTTGCAGAACTGAAACTTGCAACAGGCAGTGCCATCACCATTGAAGAAGAGCAGGAAATCGCTCGTAAGAAAGCAGAGGAAGAGGCAAAGCGGAAAGCAGCACAGGTTACAGAGGTAACAGTGGTACAAAAAGAAGCATTTGATGCAACAACAGATGAAATACTTTTCCTTGCAGCGTTAATTCAGTGTGAAGCCGGCAGCGAATGCTATGAAGGTAAAGTAGCGGTAGGCGCGGTAGTAATGAATCGTGTACGAAGCAGCCGATATCCAAATTCCATTACCGGAGTCATTACTTCTCCGGGACAGTTCACACCATATGGAAGCGGAAAAGTGGATAGTGTCATGGCAAACGGTCCAAAAGATTCCTGCATCCAGGCAGCGCAGGAAGCTATCAATGGTTTGGATAATACAGGCGGAGCAGTAAGTTTTAGAACGAAAAGAACAGGACATGCCGGATTAGTAATCGGAAATCATGTATTTTTCTAAGCAGAATATAAGATGAAAGACAAAAAGCGTCAGTTGAAAATCAATTGACGCTTTGTTTCTATTGTAATCTAAAATCAAATATAGTAATATTATGTTATATTCCGAGTAAATGATTACTCATAGGAAAAAAGAGGAAAACGGAGGGAGAATATATGCAGTTTTTTATCTCTATTATTATCATTTTAGCAATTGTTTTAATTTTAGCAGCTTCTTGTATAAAGGTTGTACCACAGGCTACGGCAGTAGTTGTGGAACGTCTTGGCGGTTATTTGACAACATGGTCTGTTGGTATTCATTTTAAGGTACCGTTTATTGACCGTATGGCAAAAAAAATGACCTTAAAGGAACAGGTAGTGGATTTCCCACCACAGCCGGTAATTACAAAGGATAACGTAACTATGCAGATTGATACCGTTGTATTTTTCCAGATTACAGATCCGAAGTTATTTGCCTATGGTGTAGAAAATCCAATTATGGCGATTGAAAATCTGACAGCGACAACACTTCGTAATATCATCGGTGACTTAGAGTTAGATGAGACTCTGACATCCAGAGAGACTATCAATACAAAGATGAGAGCATCTCTTGATGTAGCAACAGATCCATGGGGTATTAAAGTAAATCGTGTTGAGTTAAAGAACATTATTCCACCGGCAGCCATT
>CAMGET010000288.1 GCA_946055175.1 uncultured Roseburia sp. | reverse complement strand
AATTAGTAAATGGTATTATGGCTACAGAAGGATTTGCTGAAAAGATGACAACTCTTGTAGCTGAAAATAAAATATTTACAGCACCGGCAGCTGATTTTACAGTAACCGATCAGACAGCATTAGCTAATTATACGGTTGATGTACTTGGAAAATTAGGAACAAAAGGATGGACGGCATTATCAGAAGCTTTTCCTAATTTAGAGGCAACAATTGATGCTACCTATGAAACAGTTTCTAAGATTAATTATTTTGGACCTTTAAATATTTCAGATACACCATGGCAGATTATCAAAGATGGTTTTTCATCCGGTGCATTTGTTGTAGCATTTGTAGCTTTATTGGTACCGGTTGCTTCTTATTTATTCCAGGTATTAAATATGAAGATGATGCCTTCTTCAGGTGGTAACGACCAGAATGATACAATGGCTCAGCAGATGAATATGATGAATAAGACAATGCCTTTATTCTCATTGGTAATGTGTTTTACGGTTCCTGTTGGTCTTGGTATTTACTGGGTAATGAGTTCTGTTGTAAGACTTGTTCAGCAGTACTTCTTAAATAAGCATTTTGATAAAATAGATTTGGATGATATTATTAAGAAGAACGAAGAAAAAGCAAAGAAAAAACGGGAAAAACTTGGAATCGCTGAAAATCAGATTAGAAATGCTGCTCAGATGAATACAAGAACTATGGATGCTAAAGCAAATATCCAAAATTCAGCTGAAAAAGAAGCTTTATTAGAAAAAGCGATGGAAGCAAAGGCAAATGCAAAACCCGGTAGTATGACTGCCAAAGCAAATATGGTAAAAGATTTTAACGAAAGAAATAATAAGAAATAGGAAGGTAGGGGTACCTGTTATGGAATATATTGAAGTTTCCGCAAAAACAGTAGACGATGCTGTTACAGAAGCACTTATTAAGTTAGGTGCTACCAGTGATCAGATTGAGTATGAAGTGGTTGAAAAAGGAAGTACAGGATTTTTAGGAATCGGAAGTAAAGCTGCAGTTATCAAAGTTCGTAAAAAATGTTCAACAGAAGATGTAATTCGTGAATTTTTAGGAAAAGTATTTGATGCAATGGAACTTGAAGTTGAAATTCAGATTACAAATTCAGAGAATAATTATTCTGTAGAATTAAAGGGAGATGAGATGGGTGTTCTTATTGGAAAAAGAGGACAAACCTTAGATTCTCTTCAGTATTTAACAAATCTTGCAGTAAATAAGAATTCCGATGAATATGTTAAAGTTAAGATTGATACAGAAGATTATCGCAAGAGAAGAAAAGAAACTTTAGAGAATCTTGCAAAGAACATTGCTTATAAAGTAAAGAGAACAAAACGTCCTGTTTCTTTAGAGCCAATGAATCCTTTTGAAAGAAGAGTAATTCATTCTGCATTACAGAATGATAAATTTGTTACAACACACAGTGAAGGGGAAGAACCTTACAGACATGTAGTTGTTACATTAAAGAAATAGTTAGCATAATGAGGGTATCCATTCCTTGCCAGAGGCAGTGAACACGGATACCCTTTTTTGAAGGTTAGATGAAAGACCGGAGGTATTTTCATGAAGACAGATACAATTGCTGCAATTGCTACTGCAATGTCAAATTCAGGAATCGGAATTGTCCGTATTAGCGGAAGTGAAGCTCTTTCTATTGTTGATCAGATATTCGTAATGAAAAATAAAAAGCGACTGAGTGAAATGCCAACACATACGATTCATTACGGTCATATTTATGATGGAAAAGAACTGATTGATGAAGTTATGGTTCTTTTAATGAAAGGACCGAAAAGCTATACAAAAGAAGATACCATTGAGATTGATTGTCATGGTGGTGTTTATGTTGTAAAGAGAGTACTTGAAACTGTTTTAAAATATGGAGCAAGACCTGCAGAGCCTGGGGAATTTACAAAACGTGCATTTTTGAATGGAAGAATTGATTTGTCGCAGGCTGAATCTGTTATAGACATTATTCATTCCAAAAATGAATTTGCATTAAAAAGTTCTTTAAGTCAATTGTCCGGTGCAGTGTCTGAAAAAATAAAAGAAGTTCGTGGTGAAATTCTTCATGAAATCGCTTTTATTGAAAGTGCATTAGATGATCCGGAACATGTAAGCATTGATGGATATGGAGAAAGATTGTCTGAAATCATAAATGAAGTAATAAGTAAAATAGAAGTTCTATTAAAAAACAGTGAAAATGGTAAGTTATTAAAAGAAGGTATTACTACAGTCATTGTAGGAAAACCGAATGCAGGAAAATCTTCTTTGTTAAATACATTAGTTGGAGAAGAACGTGCGATTGTAACAGATATTGCGGGAACAACCAGAGATGTATTAGAAGAACAGATTAACTTAAATGGCATTATTTTAAATGTCATTGATACTGCAGGAATAAGAGAGACAGAAGATGTAGTTGAAAAAATTGGCGTAGACAGAGCAAAAAAATATTTAAATAATGCCGATTTAGTTATTTATGTAGTTGATACATCAACTGCATTGGATGAAAATGATTTTGAAATTATGGAGATGTTAAAGGACAGACAGACAATTATTCTTTTAAATAAGTCTGATTTGAAACCGTTAACAACTTCTTCTGATATTGTTAAATATGTGGATAAGAAGATGATACAGATTTCTGCAAAGGAACAGCTTGGAATAGATGAATTGGAAAATACCATAAAAGAAATGTTCTTTCAGGGAGAAGTGTCTTTTAATGATGAAGTGTATATTACAAATATTCGTCACAAAAATTCTTTACAAGAATCTTTAAAGAGTTTACATTTAGTATTAAAGAGTATTGAAGATGAAATGCCGGAAGATTTTTATTCTATTGATTTAATGAATGCTTATGAAGAGCTTGGTACTATTATTGGCGAAGCGGTGGAAGATGATCTGGTAAATGAAATCTTTTCTAAGTTTTGTACCGGCAAGTAAGTTGGAGGAAATAATGAATCGTAATTTATTGGAAGAAACATATGATGTTGCGGTTGTAGGTGCAGGTCATGCAGGTTGTGAGGCTGCATTGGCTGCTGCCAGACTTGGACTGGAAACCATTATTTTTACCGTTAGTGTAGACAGTATTGCATTAATGCCTTGTAACCCAAACATTGGCGGAAGTTCTAAAGGGCATCTGGTTAGAGAAATAGATGCACTTGGCGGTGAGATGGGAAAAAATATTGATAAGACATTTATT
>CAMGET010000287.1 GCA_946055175.1 uncultured Roseburia sp. | reverse complement strand
TAAAATCGGTAACACTACCGTAAAGAACCGTATTTTCATGCCACCGCTTTCCACGAATCTTGGAAACAAGGGCTATGTAACCGATGAACTGGTGGCACACTATCGCGCCCGCGCCAAAGGCGGTGTCGGCTTATTTGTAACCGAAGTTGTTACAGTGGAGCCGACTTATGTTTACCTGCCGGGTGACATGTCCATCCATGACGATTCTTTTATTCCGGGATGGAAGAAATTAGTAGACGCAGTCCATGAATACGATGCAAAAATTCTGCCACAACTTTTTCATCCTGCATACATGGCCTTTCCGATTCCGGGCACACCACAGTTAATTGCTCCTTCCAACGTCGGACCATACTATGCAAAAGAAGCTCCTCGCCCGGTGACAAAAGAAGAATTAAAAACCATCATCCGTCAGTTTGGCGAAGCAGCAGGTCGTGTAAAACAGGCAGGCGGTGACGGTGTCGAAATCCATGCAGCTCATGCACACGGTCTGCTTGGCGGTTTTCTTTCTCCACAATATAACAAACGTACCGATGAATATGGCGGAGATATCAACGGACGTCTGCGCCTCACCTTAGAAGTAATTGAAGAAGTACGAAGAGTCTGCGGAGAGGATTTCATTATTGATGTGCGAATCTCCGGTGATGAATACAGCGATGGTGGTCTTAACATCAATGATATGATTTATGTTTCCAAGCAGTTAGAAAAGGCCGGTGTAGACATGCTCCACGTTTCCGGTGGAACCACAATCGCCCGCGGAAGCTCCATTCCTGCTCCGGGCACGAAGCTTGGTACACATTCTGATCTTTCTGAAGAGATTAAAAAGTATGTACATATTCCGGTGACAAGTGTAGGACGTATCTTAGAACCATGGTTTGCAGAAGAGATGATTGCAAACGGAAAAGCAGATGCCTGCATGATTGGTCGTGCAAATCTCTGCGATCCGGAGTTTGTAAATAAAGCAATGGAAGGCCGCGACGAAGATATTCGTCCATGTATCGGCTGCCTGCGCTGTTTAAATGGAATTATGTTTGGCAAGCGGGTATCCTGCACCATGAATCCTTCCTTTGAATTAGAAAATGAGGATAATGTTCCGCTCGCAGAAGAAAAGAAAAATATCCTTGTTATCGGTGGTGGTCCTGCCGGCATGGAAGCTGCCTACATTGCGAAGAAACGCGGGCATCATGTTATCCTGTGTGAAAAGCAAGGTGAACTTGGCGGTCTTCTACGCCTTGCAGTAGTTCCGGTAGGGAAACAGGATTTAGCCAGAGTGATTAAATTCATGCGTCGCAGATTGGAAGAAGTGGACGTTGAAATCCGTCTGAATACGGAAGTAACTGCAGAGATGTTGCAAAACGAATTTGCAGGCTACGAAGTGATTGCTTCCACCGGAGCAGCTCCGATTGTAATACAACCATTTACCAGTTTTAAGCAGTGGATGACAGCAGACGACATTTTAGCCGGACGTACCTTCCCTGGACGTAAGGTGGTTATCATCGGTGGCGGTTCTGTTGGCTGTGAAACAGCGGATTATCTGGCACCTATTGTAAATGACAGATTCCCGCGTAACCGCGATATTACTGTCATTGAAATGGCGGATGAAATCATGTTAAAAGAAGCCGGTGCTGTTCGTTCGAATCTGGTTCTTAGAATGATGAAAAAGGGCATTCATATTATTACAAAGGCAACGGTAGACAGTGTAGAGGAATCTGCAATTCACTATACGAAAGGCGGCAATTCTTATGTGATTGATGATGCCGATACCCTTGTGTTTGCTACCGGCTACAAGGTTGACCCGGCTATGGAAGAGATGCTAAAAGCAGCCGGTGCTACCTATCATATGGTTGGCGACGCAGGTACCGTCGGCAATCTAAAGGATGCGATTTCAACCGGATATGAGATAGCTAGAACGCTTTAAAAATACTGTTCCTATATAACAATTAAGACAAGGTCCCGAACCAGGAGCTCATAGCTCCTGGCCGAAGCCTTGTCATCAACCATATCTTTTGCAATTGTCACTTGGGTGGATTTCTATTTAATTAGTCCACTTTCTTTCAGCAATAATTCCACATCTGTGCCCTTTACTGCCTTAAGAACGGTTTTTAATAGTATCTTTTCCTTGAATGAAAGAGGAACCTCTTCGATTGTCTTCTTATCAAGGGCGTAATATGCCGCACGAAGTAATTCTCTTACATCATACTGAGAACCCCATACTTCTGGAACACCTCTGTCTACATTCATAAGTGTATAAACAGCTTCCATACCGGTACGAATTGAATACTCTGTCGTAAAGATTGTATCTCTAGGAGTCTCTGCAAACTGTCCAAGGAATGCAAAGTTAACTGCACCCTTAGGTACTACGAGTGGTCTATCCTCTTCTTTTCTTGGCTGGAAGAATGCATTGATGTATGGCATGAAGCATGTTGTTGTATTACAGCGTTTCTTTGCCCATTCATCAATCTTATTTGTTGGTACTCCGATATGGTATAACCACTCGCGACATACTTCTTCACCAGTACAATCACGCATTGCTTTCTTTACATAGTTACCCGGCTTATTTGTATTCAGTGCATATACCCAAATTAACACTGTATCCTTATCCTGAGCCTTGAACTGTGGCTGACGATTGATTGTCCATGAAAGGTACCAGTTTTCTGTACTATCCTTAACTGTTACAATACCACCTGTTGTAACCTTTCCTTCTCTAGGATCTCTCTTACATACACCAATAATCTTCTGAATAATTTCCTCATCCTTTGTTTCAACAGTAGCGCTCATCCAGTTTGTTGCCTCAAAATCACTGCAGAACTTGTCTGGATTGCCATATTCACCATGCTTAGCCTGTGCAGCAATGTTCTTCCAAAGATTCCACGACTCGCCAACACCATTTCTGACATTGCTAATATCAGGTGCAGTATTCTGATCACCATAGCAAGAGGTATCTGTACAGCAGCCATTTGTGATAAATACCAAATCATCCTCTACAAGATCAATTGTATCCTGTACTCCATCCTTCTCATATACAATCTGAGTAGCAACCTTCTTGCCATTTGTATCCTTAATGATAACGTTCTTAACATCGATTCCATATTCTACAGATACACCGTGGCTTTCAAGATATTTTACAAGTGGTAAAATCATGCTTTCATATTGATTATACTTAGGAAATCTAAGAGCTGTAAAATCAGGAAGGCCATCAATATGATGACAGTATCTGCATAAATATCTCTTCATCT
>CAMGET010000286.1 GCA_946055175.1 uncultured Roseburia sp. | reverse complement strand
AGCCGCCGGGAAAGAAGCTTGTCAATATGATGCAGATGTCCGGTGGAGAGAAATATTTAACAGCCATTTGTCTTTTGTTTGCAATTCAGAACCTAAAGCCATCTCCGTTCTGTCTCCTGGACGAAATCGAGGCGGCGCTGGATGATTCAAACGTAGGCAGATTTGCAAAATATTTACATAAACTAACGAAAAACACACAATTTATTGTAATCACACACAGACGTGGTACGATGGCTGCTGCAGACCGTCTTTACGGTATCACCATGCAGGAGAAAGGTGTTTCAACTTTAGTTTCTGTAAATCTGGTTGAAGGAGATTTGAAATAGTGAGTGAAGAAAAGAAAGGCTTCTGGGGGCGTCTGGTAGAAGGCCTTAGTAAGACCAGAGCAAATATTGTTGCGGGAATTGACGCCGTATTTAGCGGTTTTTCCAAAATCGATGATGAATTTTATGAGGAAATCGAAGAGATTCTCATCATGGGAGACATAGGTGTCAGGGCGACAGAAGAAATCATTGAGAATTTAAAGAAAAAAGTAAAAGAAAACCATATTAAAGAACCGGCAGACTGCAAAGAATTATTAATCCGCAGTATCAAGGAGCAAATGGATGTGGGAGAAACGGCATACCGCTTTGAAAATGAAAAATCCGTTGTTCTAATGATTGGGGTAAATGGTGTCGGTAAGACTACTTCTGTTGGGAAAATGGCTGCGAAGTTAAAAGAACAGGGTAAGCGTGTAATCCTTGCAGGAGCGGATACCTTCCGTGCAGCAGCAGGGAACCAGCTTTTGGAATGGGCAAATCGCGCAGGTGTAGAGATGATTGGCGGAAAAGAAGGTGCGGACCCGGGGGCTGTGGTTTATGATGCAGTGGCAGCGGCAAAAGCCAGAAATGCAGATGTACTGTTATGTGATACCGCAGGCAGACTTCATAATAAGAAAAATTTGATGGAAGAGTTAAGAAAGATTAACCGTATTCTGGAAAAAGAGTATCCGGATGCATTCCGTGAGACGTTAGTGGTATTAGATGCCACAACCGGACAGAATGCACTTTCACAGGCAAAAGAGTTTTCGGAGGTTGCGGAAATTACAGGTATCATTCTGACGAAGATGGACGGAACCGCAAAAGGTGGCATTGCAGTTGCAATTCAGTCTGAACTCGGTATTCCGGTGAAATACATCGGAGTTGGAGAATCCATTGATGATTTACAGAAGTTCGATTCGGAAGAATTTGTAAATGCGTTGTTTGAAGTGAAGGAAAGTTAAAACATAGATGGAGGAAGAACAATGTTGACATTGGACAAATTTGAAGAGGCTTCAGAAAAAGTCAAAGAGGTTACGCTTGAGACAAAGCTGGTATACAGTGACTATTTAAGCAGTCAGACCGGAAATAAAGTATATTTAAAACCGGAAAACATGCAGTTTACAGGTGCCTATAAGGTGCGTGGTGCTTATTACAAAATTAGTACTCTTACTGACGAAGAAAGAAAACGGGGATTGATTACGGCATCTGCAGGAAACCATGCGCAGGGTGTGGCTTATGCGGCGAAATGTTATGGCTGTAAAGCAGTAATTGTGATGCCAACATGTACACCGTTAATAAAGGTAAATCGTACGAAGAGTTATGGCGCGGAAGTCGTATTATATGGTGATGTCTATGATGAAGCCTGTCAGAAAGCATATGAACTGGCAGAAAAAGAGGGATATACCTTTATTCATCCGTTTGATGATCTTGCAGTAGCAACCGGACAGGGAACCATTGCCATGGAAATTTTCAAAGAACTTCCATTGGTGGAATATATTTTGGTGCCAATCGGTGGTGGCGGACTGGCAGCAGGAGTATCAACATTAGCGAAGCTTTTGAATCCGAAAATAAAAGTGATTGGTGTAGAGCCTGCGGGAGCAAATTGTATGCAGGCATCGATTGCTTCCGGTAAGGTGACAACTCTGCCACAGGTGAATACCATAGCAGATGGTACCGCTGTAAAGACTCCGGGAAGCAAGATTTTCCCATACATTCAGCAGAACCTGGATGATATCATAACCGTCGAGGATGATGAACTGGTAGTTGCGTTCCTTGATATGGTAGAAAATCATAAGATGATTGTGGAAAATTCGGGGTTGTTAACCATTGCAGCTTTAAAACATCTGGATGTTACCGACAAACGGATTGTTTCGATTATAAGCGGTGGTAATATGGATGTGATTACCATGTCATCGGTTGTACAACAGGGACTGATTTTCAGAGACAGAATTTTTACCGTATCTGTTTTATTGCCGGATAAACCGGGCGAATTGTCGAAGGTGGCGGCAAACATTGCATCTGTTCAGGGAAATGTCATTAAACTGGAGCATAATCAGTTTATTTCTACCAATCGAAATGCAGCAGTAGAACTTCGAATTACGTTAGAATGCTTTGGAACAGAACACAAAAAAGATATTATGAAATCATTAGAAAATGAAGGTTACAAACCAAAACTGGTTCGTACCAGCCTATAGGCGAAGGAGGAAGCTATTATGAAGAAAATTGAAGAATACGTTAGAACCATACCGGATTTCCCGGAACCGGGAATTATGTTTCGTGATGTAACAAGTGTATTACAGGATCCGGACGGACTGAAACTGGCAATTGACGAAATGATTCACTTATTGGATGGAGTAGAATTTGATTTGATTGCAGGAACAGAATCCAGAGGCTTTATCTTTGGTGTACCGATTGCATATGAATTAGGAAAAGCATTTATTCCGGTTCGTAAAAAAGGAAAACTTCCATGTGAGACCGTAAGTGCGGAATATGAATTAGAGTATGGCACAGCCTGTATTGAAATCCATAAGGATTCGATTAAGCCGGGTCAGAAGGTAGTGATTGTCGATGACCTGATTGCAACAGGAGGAACCATCGAAGCAGCTATTAAGTTAGTAGAACAACTTGGTGGAGAAGTAGTAAAGGTTATTTTCCTGATGGAACTTGCCGGATTGAAAGGAAGAGAAAAGCTGGCCGGATACGATGTCGCATCCGTTATTACTTATGAGGGAAAATAAGGATGAAGATAATTCCGCTTATCTTGTGTATCTTGGTTTTCATGTTAGCAACAATTGGATTTTTTAAAACCGATGGAAAAAGAGAATTATTGTACGGGGTTTGTTCGATTGGAAGTGCGATTTGTAGTATTTTACAACTAGCCATTATTTTCTAATTGTTGTACAATAAGGGAGAAGGGGTTGCGGTGACGAATGAAAAAAATACTT